>NZ_JBDUCX010000101.1:0-22749 GCF_040003245.1 Chthoniobacter sp. | reverse complement strand
GATGGCACGCGGGCGGTTCCTTATCAGGGACAAAAGCGCTGGCACACCATCCTCGATATCTCCAGCCCGGGTGGCGTGGATGCGAAGCTCCAGCGCGATACGCTCGACCTCGTCGGCGCCTTCAATCGCCAGCGCATGGCCAGCGACGGCGACCCGGAGATCGCCACGCGTCTCGCCAATTACGAGCTGGCCTTCAAGCTCCAGACCTCCGCGCCCGAGCTCATGGATTTGAAAAGCGAAAGCGCCGAAACTCTCGCGCTCTACGGCTGCGATCCGGCCAAGCCCTCCTTCGCCCGCGCTTGTCTCCTCGCGCGGCGCATGATCGAGCGCGGCGTCCGTTTCGTGAATATCTTTCACGAAGGTTGGGACGCGCACAGCGATGTTTCCGGCAACTCGAAGCGCAATTGCGCCACCACCGACCAGGCCTGCGCGGCGCTGGTCAAAGATCTCAAACAGCGTGGCCTGCTCGACGATACGCTGGTCATCTGGGGTGGCGAATTTGGACGCACGCCCATGGTCGAGACGAACCCCGCGCTCGGTCGCGCGCTGGGCCGCGACCATCATCCGCAAGCCTTCACCATGTGGATGGCGGGCGGCGGTGTGAAGCCCGGCATGACCTATGGCGCCACCGACGAGATGGGCTTTCACGTCGTGGAAAACCCGGTCGACGTCCATGACGTCCAGGCGACGATCCTGCACCTGCTCGGCTTCGACCACGAACGCCTCACTTACCGTTTCCAGGGCCGCGACTTCCGCCTCACGGATGTGCACGGCAAGGTCGTGAAGGAACTGCTGGCCTGAGCACGCATCGCGCCTTGGGTTGCGCTGAGGCGCAGTCTCGCTAACCTCTCCTAACGTGAAATCGCTCCTGTCCCTCCTATTTCTTGCGGCTTGCACTGCCAGTGTCCTCGCCGACGATGCCAAACCTATGAAAGACCACCCTGCTTCCGACAAGCCCGTCGCCACCCAACGCATCACTTTCGGTGGCGGCTGTTTCTGGTGCCTGGAAGCGGTCTTTCAGCGGCTCAAGGGCGTCAAAACCGTGGCCTCGGGTTACGCCGGTGGAGATGTGCCGAATCCTTCTTACAAAATGGTCTGCACCGGCGACACCGGTCACGCCGAAGTCGTGCAACTCGAGTTCGATCCGTCGGAAGTTTCCTACGAGACCCTGATGCACGTCTTTTGGGCGGCGCACGATCCGACGACCTTGAACCGTCAGGGCAACGATCACGGCACGCAGTACCGCTCGATCATCCTCTACGAAAACGACGAGCAAAAGGCCGCAGCGGAGAAGTCAAAGGCCGAGGCGCAGAAGGACTTCAAGGATCCGATCGTCACGCAGGTCGTGCCCCTGAAGAAGTTCTACAAGGCGGAGGATTACCATCAGGATTACTTCAACACCACGGGTGATCAGAATCCGTATTGCTCCGTGGTGATTCGTCCGAAATTGCAGAAGCTGCTCTCGAAGGGGCTCATCCGCGACGAGCCCTACATCAAGTAGGCGCCAGTGCCTGCTCGACAATATCCGCTGCCTGCCGCAGCCCGTCAGCCTGCTCGATTTCCGCGCGATAACGCTGGGCAGTCTCGCGATAATTTGGTTCCCGCAGGACCTTTTCGAGAGCGGCGCGGAGCCGCCCCGCCGTGAGCCTGGCTGGCGGAACCACTTCCGCCGCACCGAGCCAGGCGAGCCGGCTCGCCACGCCCGGTTGGTCGTTGGTGATGGGGATGGCGACCATCGGTACGCCGTAGCTCAGCGATTCGAGTGCGGTGTTCAGGCCCGCATGGGTGATGGAGAGCGCGGCCCGTTGCAGCAAAGCGAGCTGCGGTGCGATGGAAACGACGATCGGAGTGCCGGCGAAAGACTTGGCCATGGCGGCGGCGTCCTGGTCCCGGCTGCCGAGCGAGATGACCAATTGCACATCGAGTCCGGCGCAAGCGGCCGCGATGGTTTCAAAGATGAATTGTTGCCGATTCTGCAAGGTGCCCATGGAGGCGTAGATGAGCGGGCGCCCGTCGAGTTGATCCCAAGGGAAGGGGATTTCCTCGTGGCTGCCAGGATGATGCCACGGGCCGGTGTAGTGAAAATTCTCCAGCGGTGCTTTGCGTGGAAATTCAAAAAAGGCCGGCTGCTGGGCGACCTGCGCGAGCCGCGAGCCGATGCTGATTCCACCGACCAGCGGAGCGAGGCCGTGCTGCCGGCGATGCGCGTTGATCTCCTGGATGACCGGGCGCGCGAGCCAGTCGAGCAGCGCATTGCCCAAGGCGTTGCGCACGCGGGCCACCCGACCGCGCGCGTACGGCCACGGCAGCACGCCCGGTGGCAAGTGTGGATCGGGATTCATGGCGAGGGCATTGCAGACGGTGACCCATGGCAGTCCCTGGCGATCCGCCACGGTGCCGCCGGCCTGCGAGACCTGGTCCACGAGCAAGGCATCGATCTTTTCGCGAACGATCACGTCGGGGGCGTCCCGCAGGATGGTAGCCGCGCCGCGACGGAGCAGTTCCGCGGTGAATTGGACCGCGCGCAGCCCTTTGAGACTGCCCAATTCTTTCGTGGTCGCTTGCAGCGTTCCCTCGGGAAAATCCTGTTCGCCGATCACCGCGAAGCCCAGTCCGGCATTCTCCGCTTTGCGTCGTGCATCCGGGCGGCCGATGACCGTGACGCGATGGCCGCGCCCTTGCAATTCGCGCCCCAGCGTGGTCATGGGATTGAGGTGTCCGCTCAATTCCGGGCAGATGAGGCCGAGGTGAGACATAGGATGGCGAGGTGGTGGGGTCGTCGATCAGGACAAGCAATGCTTGTCGTACCCTCCTGCGCTGCGCAGATTGAAGCGGATGCCAACGACTTTGACCAATGCCGAAAAACGGGACCTGAAGGCCCGCGCCCAACGCCTCGAGCCGATCGTGAAGCTCGGTCATGGCGGAATGAGCGACGCCTTCCTCCGCAGCATGGACGAGGCGCTCACGCAGCACGGCTTGGTGAAGATGAAGTTTTCCGATCATAAGGAAGAGAAGAAGACGCTCGCGCCGGAGATCGCCGAGCGCACCAGCAGCACCATCGTGATGCAGGTCGGGAATGTGGCCGTCTTCTTCCGGCCCAAGCCGGAGCAGTGAGCGGGCTTGGAACGCGGGGCGCAACGCGCTAGGGTCTGGGTCATGTCCCCCCTCCGACTCTTCCTCCCTCTATTCCTCGCGGCAGCAAGTGGGTTCGCCGCCAACTGGCCCGCGTGGCGCGGCCCGCAAGCCGACGGCGTGACCAGCGAAACCAATCTTCCCCTCAAGTGGAGTGCGACCGAGGGCGTGAAATGGAAGATCGACCTGCCCGAACGTGGGAATTCGACGCCTGTCGTCTGGGGGGACCGCGTCTTCCTCACCCAGGCAGTCGGTCAGCGGCGAACGGTGATGTGCCTCGATCGCCAGGACGGGCACGTGCTCTGGCAGGAAGGTCCGACATGGGATCAGATCGAACGCACGCACCCGACGAATCCATTGTGCTCCGGTTCACCCGTCACCGATGGCGAGCGCGTCATCGCGTGGTTTGGTTCGGCGGGGCTCTATGCGTGGGACCTCGCGGGCAAGGAACTGTGGCACGTGGACCTCGGTAAACAGGACCACCTTTGGGGGTACGGAAGCTCGCCGATGATCAGCGGCGACCTGTGTTATCTCAATTTCGGTCCCGGAGTGCGCAGCTTTGTGGTGGCCCTGGACAAGCGCACGGGCAAGGAGGTTTGGCGATTTGATGTGCCGCCGCAGGCCGTCAAGGAAGGCCCGGGAGGCGGAAATCCAGACTACATCGGCTCATGGGCAACCCCGGCAATGATGGCCATCGGCGGGCATAACCAATTGGTCGTGGCGCTGCCTGGAGCCGTCTTTGGACTCGACCCCGCCAAGGGGAAGGAACTCTGGCATTGCAACGGGCTCAACGCCCTCGTCTATGCACAGCCGTTGCTGGCCGACAACGTGATGGTTGGCCTCGGCGGGTACAGCGGCTTCGCTTTTGGCGCGAAAATGGGCGGAACCGGTGATATCACCGCGACGGATCGCCTCTGGCAGGAAAAACGCAACCCGCAACGCATCGGCTCGGGCGTCGTCGTCGACGGCCGTGTCTATATGGGTAGCGATGCGGGAATCGTGCAGTGCATCGATGCCAAAACGGGACAGCTTGTCTGGGGCGAACGCCCGCAGGCGCCGGGAGGCCGCACGGCGTCGTGGTCCTCGATCGTTCGCTCGGGCGACCGTTTCTATCTCACGACGAAGGCGTCCGACACACTGGTCTTCCGGGTGACGCCGAAGTTCGAATTGCTGGCGGTGAATTCGCTCAACGACGGCATGACCAACGCCTCCATCGCCGTCTCGAATGGCGAACTTTTCATCCGCACGCACGCGCACCTCTGGTGCATCGGCGCGGCGAAATAATCCCGCGATTCCATTCGCGTCGAGCCCCGACGCGCGCTACAAGCCCCGATGCAGAAAAAACCATTCACCGAGCTAGGCCTGTCGCCCGAAGTGCTCAAGGCCGTGGCGAAGATGGGCTTCGAGGAAGCGTCCCCGATTCAATCGGAGACGATCCCGCAATTGCTCACCGGCTCGGATGTGGTCGGGCTTTCACAGACGGGCTCGGGCAAGACAGCCGCCTTCGCGATCCCGGCGATCGAGCGGGTGGATGGCAACTTGAAGGCGCCGCAGGTGCTGATCCTGTGCCCCACGCGCGAACTCGCCATGCAGGTCGCCGAGGAAGTCGCCAAGCTCGCCTTCTTCAAGCGCGGGGTGCGCGAACTGCCGATTTACGGCGGGCAAAGCTACGACCGCCAGCTCCGCGGCTTGCGCGAGGGCGCGCAGATCATCATCGGCACTCCCGGCCGCGTCATGGATCACCTCGAGCGCAAGACGCTGCGCCTCGACCAGATCAAGATGGTCATTCTCGATGAAGCGGACCGCATGCTCGACATGGGCTTTCGCGACGACATCGACAAGATTCTCAGCCAGGCGCCCGCCGAGCGGCAGACGGTCTTCTTCTCCGCGACGATGCCGCCGGCCATCCAGCACCTGGTGAAGAAATTCACCAAGAATCCGGTGAACGTGCGCATTGAGTCGCAGGAGATGACGGTGCCGGCCATCGAACAGATCTATTACGAGGTGGACCGCCGTTCGAAACTCGAGGTCCTCTGCCGGCTCATCGATCTGCAGGACATCAAATACGGGATCATTTTTTGCGCGACGAAGATGATGGTCGACGAGCTCGCCGATCACCTCAAGGCGCGCGGCTACAGCTCCGACAAGTTGCACGGCGATATCTCGCAAGCCATGCGGGAGCGCGTGGTGGCGAAGTTTCGCAAGCGCGGTTTCGAATTCCTCGTCGCCACCGATGTCGCGGCGCGTGGGCTCGACGTCGACGACATCGAAGTCGTCTTCAATTACGATCTGCCGCAGGACGCCGAGGATTACGTGCACCGCATCGGCCGCACCGGGCGTGCGGGCCGCAGCGGACGGGCCATCACTTTCGTTGCCGGTCGCGAAATCTGGAAGATGCAGCAGATCATCCGCTTCACGAAGGGCAAGGTCCGCCGCGAGCGCGTGCCGAGCGCGGAAGAAGTGGAGCAGAAGCGCACGAGCGCCTTTCTCGAGACGCTGCGGGAGACGTTGGAAAAGGGCGAATACAAGCGCCAGGACGAAGTGATCGATCAGTTGCTCGAACAGGGCAATTCGGCCACCGACATCGCCAGTGCGCTGATCCATTTGCTCGGCGGCGACAAGCCCGCGCCGCAGCCGATCGTCGAGGAGCAACCACGGCGTGAACAGCCGCGCTATGAATCCCGCGAACCGCGCGAATATCCGAAATACGAACCGCGCACCGGCGGGGCGCGCAAAGAATCCCATGCGCCGGCCGAGCGCCGGGAAAAACCCTCGCGCTCACCCCGCAGGGAGCCATCGGGAGTTTCGCACGAGCCCGGCATGGTGCGGCTCGCCTTCAATCTCGGCAACGAACATCAAATCACGCCCGGCGACTTCGTCGGCGTCATCGCCGGTGTCACCCGCCTTTCGAAAGAGGTCGTGGGACGCATTGAGATCCTCGACGACTACAGCCTCGTCGACGTCTCCGATGAGTGTGCCAGCATGGTGCTGAAGAAGCTCAACGGCATCAAGTTCAAGGGCCGCAAGCTCGCCGTCAGCGTCGCCCGCTAAAGCGGTTTCGGTTCAGAGACTGCGAAACAATTCGAACCTCACTTCGCGGTGTCATCCTGAGCGAAGTCGAAGGACCCCGTCGATGTACCAGCGGTGTCGCCGGTTGTACGACGGGGTTCTTCGACTGCGTTACACTCCGCTCAGAATGACACGCGAGGAGAGATGTTCCCACGCGACGGGAGACATTTTTTGCCCGGCAGGAGGCGTTCCGAGTGACATTTTCCGCAATGGAGCCAACAGAGCCAATGGAGCAATGCACATTTTCCGCCGGGTTATGGCATCCTTTCGCGCATGAACTTCATCGCGATTCCTCCATCCGAACGGGTGAAAGGCACCCGGTTGCCGCAGCCCTCCGCCTCCAGCCGTAGCCCGCCACCCAAAAGGCTGCCGGCAAGGTTTCGGGAACGGCCAGTCCAGAGTATCCGAGCGGAGCGAGAAGCCACGCGCAGCGTGCCCGCAAGGGTGGCGACGGCGGTCGCCAGCAATCGTGCCTAATCGCGCCTCTTTTTTTTCGACACTGTGCTTCTAAATGAATGGCCCTGAACCCGGCAACCGTGAACTCGGCTCCCGAGAGGAAATCAAGGTGGCTTAAGCAGGGCGGGTAAAGGCCGATCAAGGTAATTCAAGGCATTCAAGGTGCGAAAAAATGGGCGGCATTACCGAAAGACCCGCGCCCCGAGGCCAATGCAAATCAAGGAGTCCCAGGCGAAGAAAAAAAAGCAGCCGATTTAAGGTGCCTTAAGCCCAGTTAAGGCGATTTAAGGTGCGAGTTTTTTTGCGCCACTCCTAAAGCTCGAAGAAGGAGTAGAGTTTCTTGAGGAAGCCCTCGGTGTATTCCTTTTGCTTGGTCGCGAGCTGGGCGCTCTCGGCGCTGGAGGCGACGATGCCTTCGGTCTCCATCCGGCGTTGGGCCAGCAATTCACTGAGCTTTTCCACCAGCGTTTCGTTCTCCTGAAGAATCTCCGCCAGCACTTCCTTGCCGATCTCCCACATCTCGCAATCGGTGCCGGCCACCACGGTCGCGCTGCGCGGAGCCCCGGTGAGCAGGGACATTTCCCCGCAATAATCTCCGGTGCGCAACGTCGCCACGAGTGTATCGGCGCCATTGACCTGTACATAGACGTGCGCCTCGCCGCTGAGCAGGATGAACATGGACTCGCCGGCGGCCCCTTGGACGATCACTTTTTCCCGGCGGCCGAAGCGCAGGAACTTCGCGTGGGCGAGCAGCTTTTCCAACTGTGCTTCATCGAGCAATTGCAGGAAGGGCTGCTTGCGGACCGAGGCGCGGGCCACGGTCATGGTATCCTGCGATTGGGATTTGGCGCGCTCCAGTTGCACGGTGCGGATCGGGAAGGGGATACGAATCCCGTGGCGCTGCGCCGCGTACCACACATTCGTCCGAATGCCATCGACGATGTCGTTGAAGCTCGATTCGTCTTCCAGCCAGAATTTGATTTCGTAGATCACTGCGGAGTCGCCGAAGTCCTTGAGGTAAACCTTGGGTGGCGGCGTGGCGAGCACGCCCCGGGCCGCTCCCGCCGCGCGGGACATCACGTCCTTGATGAAGTTCGGCGGCGTGGCGTAGTCGAAACCCACCGTGACGCGGATCGCGTGCTGGCGCGTGGGGTAGGTCAGGTTGGTGATGGTCGCGCCGACGATCGATTTGTTGGGGATATCGAGATAGATGTCGTCGTTCGTGCGCAGCCGGGTGGAGCGCCAGTTCACCTCGATGACTTCAGCGTGCTGGTTTTCGATCTTCAGCCAGTCGCCCGTCTTGAATGGCTTGCCGATTTCGAGCGCGATGCCGGCGATGATATTGCCCAGCAAATCCTGCATCGCGAAACCGACGATGCCGACGACGACCGTCGAACCGAAGATGACCCCCTCGATGGATTGCCCGTAGACGCCGCCGATGACGACGAAGACGGCGACGATAAACAGGATGAGACCAAAGAGCTGGCTGAGGAATTTGGGCGCCTTGGCGTGCTGATGTTTTTCAAACCACAGCTCCCAGTAATAGCGCCGCATGATCGCCAGGATGAAAATCGTCCCCAGCAGCACGTTGGCGGCGCGCAGCGCGTGCATCGTGCCGAGACGAAAGGGAAAATTCGTGCCGAGAATTTCCAAGGGCAACCACACCGCAAAGGTGATGCAGAAGAGCTGGTAAAGCGGGCCGAGCTGGATGCCGGAGTGGCGCTTGAGAAACCGGCCGAGGCCGATGGTAATCGCCAGCAGGACCGGAATGGCGGTGGCCTCAATGGCGATTGAGGATCCGTCGGTCAATTCGGCGAGCATGGCTGCGGAGTTTAGGGGGGAGTGGACGGCGATCAATCGGAAAGCCCATCGTGCGGCGGTTCGAGGAAGAGCCGCCTGGCGCGCCTCCGGGCATGCCAGCCACCGGGAAGGTTCGCCTTCGCCGGGCCGCCGTTCAGCAGACTGCGCACGGTCTCCACTTCCAGGAAGCCCACATCCGGCACGCTGTGCAGCTTGAGCCACACGTGCAGACGGCGCCGCTGCACGGCCACCGGCTCGGCGGCCAGCGCGGGCACGTTCAGTTCGGGTGGCGTGTCGCCCAGCAGATCGGCGAGCAATTCATCCTCGGCGCGCAGGATCTCCGCGGAACGCCAGATGGCGCGGCGAATCTCGCGCCCAAAGGCCTGCTCCAGCGCGGGCACGATTTCGTGCCGCAGGCGATTACGGGTGAATTTGCGATCGGCATTCGAGGCGTCCTCGATAAATGCGAGTTGATGCATCGCGATGTACGCGTCGATCTCTTCCCGCCACGTACCGAGGAGCGGGCGCGAGATTTGCAGGGAAACGCCATCGACCTTGCGGACGCTCATCGGGCTCATTCCGGCCAGTCCATTGGCGCCGGCGCCGCGAAAGAGATTGAACAGGAGCGTTTCCACCTGGTCGTCGGCGTGATGCGCGAGGAACAGGCGCGGGCACTCGTGCTCCCGCGCCACATGCGCGAAGAAAGAGTAGCGTGCCTCGCGCGCCACGGTCTCCAGCGACTTCTTGCGCCGCTTGGCCAGCGCGGTGATGTCCTCCCGTTGCCGCACGAACTCCAGTCCAAGCTTCGCCGCGAATGTTTCGACAAAGCGCCCCTCCTCGTCGCTCCCGGCCCGCAGGGCGTGATCGAGATGACACACGATCAGCTTACGAAAACCGGCCGCGTGCAACTGGTGCAGCAGGGCGACGGAGTCCCGCCCGCCGGAGACGCCGATCAGGCAAGGCTCTTCCGGCGAAAACCCCGCGTTCATCAGCCAATCCGCTCGGCGCCAAAATGGCCGCGCAACGCCTCGGGAATCACAATGGTGCCATCCGCTTGCTGATATGTCTCCGTGAGAGCCACAAACAGGCGCGGCAACGCGGTGCCCGATCCGTTCAGGGTATGGGCAAATTGGTTTTTCCCATCCGCCGTCTTGCAGCGCAGGTTCATCCGCCGGGCTTGGAAGTCGCCAAAGGTGGAGCAACTGGAAACCTCCAGATACGCATTCTGTCCCGGCGCCCAGACTTCGATGTCGTAGGTCTTGGCCGAGCCAAACCCGACGTCGCCCGTGCATAGCTCGATCACGCGGTAGTGGAGGCCCAGCAATTGGAGGACCTTCTCGGCGTTGGCGGTCAGCGACTCCAACTCGGCAAACGAAGTCTCCGGCGTCGTGATTTTGACCAACTCCACCTTGTCGAACTGGTGGATGCGAATGAGGCCACGCGTGCCGAGACCCGCCGCCCCAGCCTCGCGGCGAAAGCACGGGGTGTAGGCCACGTAGCGGATCGGCAATTGATCTTGCCGGAGAATTTCCTCGCGATGCAGATTGGTCACCGGCACTTCCGCCGTGGGGACGAGATACATGTCGTCGCGCTCGCATCGATACTGCTGCTCCTCGAACTTCGGCAGTTGGGTGGTGCCGACGAGGGCGTCGGAATTCACCAGGAAAGGCGGGCTGATCTCGGTATAGCCGTGCTCGCGTGTGTGCAGATCGAGCAGGAAATTGATCAGCGCCCGCTCCAGGCGCGCGCCGGCGCCCGTGTAGAGGGCAAAACCGCTGCCACTGATCTTCGTGGCGCGTTCGAAATCGAGCAGTCCGAGATCCTTGCCGAGGTCGACGTGGCTCTTCGGGGCGAAGGGGTAGGCGGGCTTTTCGCCCCACGTGCGGACCACGGGATTATCCTCCGCGGAGGTTCCCACCGGGCAGTGCTCGTGTGGCAGATTGGGGACATTGAGCAGCAGGGTGCGCTGCGCCGCTTCGAGTTGCTTGGCTTCATTCTCGAGCGCGGTGATCTCTTCACCGACCGCGCGCACCTGCGCTTCGATGGCTGAAGTGTCTTCGCCCTTCGCTTTCTTCGCGCCGATCTCCTTGCTGGTGCGCTTGCGGTCCGCCTGGAGCTGCTGGAGCTGCGTCTCCGCCGCCCGGCGCTTTTGATCGCAGGCCAGGATTTCATCCACGGCGGAAACCAGCCTCGCGTCGCGTGTCGCGAGGCGCTGTTTCACGAAGTCGGGTTGTTCGCGGAGCAGGCGGATATCAAGCATGGGGCGGATACGCTAGGCGGACGCCCGCGCCTTGGCAACCGCCGAGGCATAGGAGTGGGATGACGGGCCAATCGGGAGTCATTGCGCGCGAAGCTGGCGCGACCGGCGATTCGTTGGCAGCATCGGTCTGTATGAAAAAGCGTGTCCTCATCATCTCGGCCAGCGCCGGCACCGGCCACGTCCGCGCCGCACAGGCATTGGAAAAGGAATTCCGCCTCGACCCGCGGGTCGGCGAAGTCATCCACGAGGACGCGCTGAAGTTCACCAACAAGCTCTTCCGCGATTTCTACTCCACTCTCTACATGAAATTGGTGCGGAGCGCACCGGACGTACTCGGCTGGGTCTATAAGGCGAGCGACGAACCGTGGAAAGGCGAAGCCGCGCGAACCCAGCTCGACCGGCTCAACACGGCCAAGCTCATCCGCTTCATCCAGGAATTCGATCCGCACATTACCGTCTGCACGCACTTCATGCCAGCCGGGATCATCTCGCATTTGCAGGAGAAGCGAAAGTTGCACACGCACCATTCCATCGTCGTCACGGATTTCGACTGCCACGCGATGTGGCTGTCGCGCACGTTCCACCGCTACTTCGTGGCGCTCGATGAGACCAAGGCTCACCTCGAGGCGCTCGGGCTGCCCGCGGAGCGCATCACGGTTTCGGGCATCCCGATCGACTCCGTTTTCTCGCAGCCGGTGGACCGTGAGCTGGTGCGCGCGTCGTACGGTCTGCATCCGGAGAAAACGACGCTGCTCCTGTCGGCAGGTGCGTTGGGAGTAGGGCCCACGGAATTGATCGTCGAGCGTTTGAAGCACCTCCGGCACGATGCGCAGACCATCGTGGTCTGCGGTCGCAGTGAAGAAGTGAAAGCGCGGGTCACGCAGGCGGTGGCGAGCGAGCGCGGTCGATTCTGCATCCTCGGGTACTCCGACCGCATGCACGAGCTCATGCACATTAGCGATCTCTTCATCGGCAAGCCGGGTGGGCTCACCACGAGCGAAGCGCTGGCCTGCGGCTTGCCGATGGCGGTCTTCTCGCCCATTCCCGGCCAGGAGGAGCGCAATGCGGACCATCTGCTGGAGGAAGGCGCCGGCATTCGCTGCAACGAACTCACCACGTTGCCCTTCAAGCTTGATCGTTTGCTCGGTGATCCGACGCGGCTGGGCGCGATGCGGGCCGCGGCGAAAGCCATGGGGCGTCCTGCGGCCGCCCGCTCGGTTGTCCAGACGCTGCTCGACGACCATCTGCCCGGGCTCGCCCTCGACCACGACCAGCGGGAAGCTATCGCACAAGCCGCGTCGCGGACCCCGAGCCATGGGTGAATTCCTTTGGGGTGTGGCGACCTCGGCCTACCAGGCGGAGGGCGGATACAATGGCCCCGGGCAGCCGCAGACGAACTGGGCCGCTGCGGAGCAACGTCGCGACGTGGCGGAGCTGGGTACGGCGGCGGATTTTTGGAATCGCTACGAAGAGGATTTCGCACGCTGCCGGGAACTCGGCTTGAACGCCTTTCGCCTGGGCCTGGAATGGAGCCGCATTCAGCCCACGAAGGAAGATGCGCGCGGGGTTCCGCCCCCTTTTGATTACGCGGCGCTGGATCATTACTCGGTGTTGATTGCCGCCTGCCAGCGCCACGGCCTGGAGCCGGTGGTGACGCTGCATCACTTCGTGCATCCGGCGTGGTTGGGCAGCGATCCATGGCTGGAGGCGACGACAGCCGATTACTTTGCCGAGTACGTCCGCATCGCTGTCGGCTATGTCAATGAGCGGCTCGCGCGACCGATTCATTGGTTCATCACCATCAACGAGCCGAACATGCTCGTGCTCAATTCTTATCTGGGGCGGCAGTTCCCGGTCGACCATCGCCCGGGTTTTCAGCCGATGATGATGGCCTACAATCAACTGCTGCGCGCCCACGTCCTCGCCTACGCCGCGCTGCATGATCTCTACACGGAACGCGGCTGGCCCGCGCCGCTCGTGACCTTCAACAACTACTGCAGCGATGTCTATTGGTCCGACAAACTGCTGCTCGATCTCGTCTGCTTGCGGGAGCGCGGCGTCGCCCGCGACGGCGTGGAGGAATCCATTTGCCAGCAGGCTCACGGTTTCGAGGCCGCGTTCGAGGCTGCCCGGATTCCTTTGCACAAAGACCCGGCCTACTATTTCGGCGCCCTGTTCAAACGGCTCAGCAACTGGGTCGGCTACCGCCGCTTTGACGCCGCCCAGTTCGCTCCCTTTCTCGATACACTCTACGCCCAGCAGCGGACGCGCTTCGTCGATTACATCGGCATCGACTACTACGACCCGTTTGCCGCCCATGCCTTTCGGCTCCCCGTCTTGTGGGATCACGAGTTCAAAAACCGTTCCTTTCGCTCCTGGATGCTGGCCACCGTCACGAGCAAGTGGTGGGACTGGCGCGTGCTCCCGCGGGGACTGCATTTCTTTTGCCAATACTACGCCGAGGATTTCGCCCGCCCGGTGCTCATCGCCGAAAATGGCATGGCGCTGCGCCGCCGCCCCGATGCCCAGCGCCGCCCCCGGCGGGACCGCATGACGCGCAGCCAGTTTCTGCGTTTGCATGTCCACGAGGTCGCGAAGATTCGGGCGGATGGCGTGCCGTTGGCCGGCTATCTACACTGGTCGCTCTTCGACAATTACGAGTGGGGAACTTACACCCCGCGCTTCGGCCTCTATTCCATCGATTTTCCGCGGAGCCTGGACCGCTGCGTCGAAGATCCCGATGGAGACCGCCCGGCGGAAACGTACGCCGCGCTCATTGCCGAGGCGCGCTCGAAAATGCAGTCAACTTCCCAGCTCCATGCCGCAGAAAAGTGAATTCGTCGAATACCTGATCGAGATGCTCCAGCCGCTCGGTGAGATCCGGGCGAAACCGATGTTCGGCGGGTGGGGATTTTATGCCGACGAACGCTTTTTCGCCATCGTGGCGGATGAAGGGTTCTACGTGAAAGTCGACGATGTCAGCCGGGAGGAGTTTGAAACGCGAGGACTGAAGCCGTTTCGTTACGAAGTCCGCGATACGAAAGCCACGATGGACTATTACGAGCCGCCACCGGAGGCGATGGACGACCGCGAACTGCTCTGCGAATGGGCGCGGAAAGGGATCGACGCGGCAGTGCGAAAAGTCAGTGCGAAGAAAAAGCCGCGGAAGAAAAAGTGACGGCGGTTAGCCGACCCGCACTGCGCGTTTCTTGTCGAGCTTGAGCACATCGCCCGCCGCCAGCGCGGGTGAGATTTTCGGATCGGTGATCTTTTCCTCGTGAAGCTGGATGCTTCCTTGCTCCACCAGTCGGCGCGCATCGCCGCGCGATTTTGCGATCTGGTAGCCTTGCTCATAACCCGCGACGACCAGCGAGACGATGTCCTGGTTCACGCCGGCAAAATTCACGATGGGCCACTCCGCATTGTCCACGTCGCGCTTGCTGAATTTCGTATTGAAATCCTCCAGCGCCGCGAGTCCCGCTTCCGGCCCGTGGTAGCGCTCCACGATGCGCCGGGCGAGCTGCTTCTTGGCATCCATCGGATGAATGTCCGGCAGCTCTTCGCCCAGCAGGAGCAGGTAGTAGCGGGCCATGAGCGTGTCGGTGATGCTCATCAGCTTACCGAACATCTCCGCCGGCGGTTCGCTCACGCCGACGTAATTGTTGAGGCTCTTCGACATCTTCTGCACACCGTCGAGACCCTCGAGCAGCGGCATGAGAAAGACGATCTGCTGCGGCTGCCCTTCTTCGCGCTGCAGGTCGCGGCCCACGAGAATGTTGAAAAGCTGATCGGTGCCGCCGATCTCGACATCGGCCTTCACCACCACCGAGTCCCAGCCCTGCATGATCGGATACTGGATCTCGTGCAGGTGCACGGCGTCGCCGCGCTCGATGCGGTTCTTGAAATCCTCGCGTTGGAGCATCTGCTGCAAAGTGACGCGGCCATTGAGCTTCATCACTTCCTCGAAAGTCATCATCTCGAACCATTGCCCGTTGAAAACCGTGCGCGTCCGCTCGGGATCGAGAATCTTGTAAGCCTGCGTTTGAAAGCTCCGGGCGTTGGTCATCACCTGGTCGTGGGTGAGCTGAGGGCGCGTTTTCGAGCGGCCGGACGGATCGCCGATCATCGCCGTGAAATCACCGATGATCAGGATCGCCTGGTGGCCCAGGTCCTGAAATTGGCGCAGCTTCGTGAGCGCCACGGTAAATCCAAGGTGAATGTCGGGCGCCGTGGGATCGACGCCGAGTTTGATATTCAGCGGGCGGCCAAGGCGGAGCTTCGCGAGGAGTTCGGCTTCGTTGATGATTTGAGCCGCGCCGCGCTTTAAAGTTTCGAGCTGCGCTTCTGGTGATTGCATGTGAGGAATGCAACTGACTGGATAAAGGCGTCTTGCCGCGCGAGGCGAGCACGAAATCAACTGCTGGTGCGGAGAAATGCGTATTCGCTCACAAAGCGTGAGCGGTCGTAAAACTTGGGCCCGCCTATTTGTTCTTGTTCAAGAGCTCGCGGATGTCGTCGATGGAAAGCTGCTTGATCGTGCTCATTTTCTCGACCGTACCATCCGAGTACACGACCGATTCTCCGCCATTTCGCCAGTTCGCCAGTTCTTTCGCGTCCAAGGGCTGACCGAGCTTTTTGCTCTCCGGCCCGAGGTACGGCCGCTTGCCATCGGCAAGGGGGCGGGAGGAGGCTACCTTGTTGGCGTCCCATGCTTCCTTGGTTCCGGCGGCCTTGGTTTTAGCCGTCTTGCTGGCAAAAAGATTGAGGAACCGGCCCTTGGTATTCGCCTCGCCCGTGGCGTACTGGCGCTGCCCGGCCTGGTTGGTCTTGGTGCCGAAGTCCCGCGTTTGGTAAGTGTCCATGCGGACCTGCTGGTCGCTGTAGAAGCCTTTCGTCTGCGCTTTCCCCGTGTTGAAACCGTGCGCCGCGGCTGCCGTGGCCTTGTTCGGATCGAAAGCGGCGTTGAGGTTGTATTCCAGGATCTGCGCGCCGCGCTCCGAGTTGACCTCCCGGTTCTCGATGGCCAGCATCCGCTTCCGCTCGGCGGCTCGCGTGTCCTCCTGGAGTTTCTGGCGCTCCGCCTTCGCCTGCTGGCGCGACGCTTTTTCCTGCGGAGTCGCGCACCCCGCCATGACGATGGCAAGCAAAGCGGCGATGGGGAGGGAAAAACGCACGTTGCAGAGATGGCACAGACTGGGCCGCACGTAAAGGGCGGCTAGCCGCCGGAGCGGAGCTTGGTGAGCTGGGCCCGGGCCTGCTCGATTTCGCCCGGATTCTTCGCCACGGCGAGAAAGCTCTCCAGCGTTTCGATGGAGCCCTGGTGATCCCCTCGCTCCTGCTGCAAGGCGCTTAAGCGCGAGGCGATTTCGAACAATTCCGGATGCTGCACGTGAGCCGCGCGCAGATGGGTCAGCGCGCTCTCGGGCTGGCTGGCTGCCAATTCCGCCTGTGCCCAGTCGCCCTGCAAGCGCGCCAGCTCGAGCGAATAGTCCCCCGGTGAATCCGCCTGGGCGGCCAGTCGCTCCAGCAGTTTCACCCCGCGGGCGAAATCATGCGTGGCCGCCGCCAGCTTGCGCAGGCGGACGCCGAAGGCCGGCTGGATGATCGTGGGGTGAGCCTCCGCCAGCGCCAGGGCGTTGGCCGGCTGCCCGGCTTTTTCGAAGTAGGCAAACAACGTGCGGCGCAATTCCTCCGCGCGCGGCAGCGTCAGGTCAAAGTCGTCCATTTCCTCCTCCGCATGGTCGAGCCGGTGCGCGGCGACCATCCACTCGACGATCTCCGGGTAGGAAACATTCGCCGGCACGCTGAAAGCGGCGCGCAGGGTTTTCTTCGCTTCCGCAAATTCGCCCTGCGACGTCTGGAGCCGCGCATAGGGGAGCAGCGTGGCCCAGTTGCGGGCGTAGCGATCGTCGCGCGCCGCCTGGGCAAAGAGCGCCTCCGCCCGCTTCGTGTCGCCGATGTCCGCGAAGCCCTGCGCGACTTTGCCCAAGCTGTCCTCCACCAGCATGGCCCGCAGGGCCAGCGTCTCGAGCCGCGCGCGCGCGGCCTCCGTGCGCCCGAGTTTCTGGAGGGTGTGCGCCAGGTTGAGGAAGTTCTGATCGTTGAGCGGGTTCACCTGCACGATGCGCTCCTGTACGCGTGCCAGCGCCTCGCCGTCGCCGGCTTTTTCCAGCGCGTCCGCCGCCGTTTGCAGCCACGCATCGTTCACATCCTCGCGCGCCAGCAATTGCTGGAGGGTCGTGCCGGTAGCCGGCTTTTCGCCGTCTTCGAGTTGCGCGATGAGCACGGCCACGCCTGCCGGAATCGGGCCGGCCCCGTCCGCCCAAAGAGTCTGCGCCTCGGCCACGAATTCTTTATGCACCTTCAAGCGCGTCGCCTGAGTGCCTGCGAAATCGAGATAGCTGCCCAGCAGTCCCGGATTGTCGCCCGTCGCCGCGAACCGCCGCAACCGCCGCAATTCCCGGCGCGCCACGACCGGCCCATCCTCCGGCGTGAGCAACTCGATGAGCTTGCATTGCAGCGGGAAACACAACCGCGCATCCGTGGTGCGGGCGAGCGCACTTTGCACCGCGGCCCGGGCATGGGAACGATCGTCGCGGGCCGCAAACGCCGCCGCCAGGTTTAGCGCCGGGGTGATGTGCTGCGGCGGCAGGATGCGATCGAGCGTCGTGAGCGCCGCCTCGGGCTGATCGTTTTTGCACTGCAGGATCGCCAGGCGCGCATCGAAATCCGGCCCCGTGCTGCCTTGGAAAAGGGCGAGCGCATCCTTCAGGCGATTCTGGTTCTCGTAGATCGTGGAGAGAGCCAGGCGCGCGGCCAGGTTCCCCGGTTCCATCACGAGCAGCCGTTGATAGGTGGCCAGTGCCTGGTCGGAATGTCCCGCGCGTTCGTGCAACTCGGCGAGACGCAGCAACAGCCGCGTATCGCCGGGCGTATTTTCGACCGCGCTGCCCAGCGCGGTCCGCGCGCCGTCGAGATCGCCCTTGTGCTCCAGCACATCGGCATATTGCAGCAGGAATTCGCGGCGCGCCCCATCGGGCAGCCGGCCGCCTCCGTCGCTGAGCGTCGCGTGCAGCACGATCTCCGGCGTGTCGTTGTCGCCGGCCGCTCGGCAGGCGTTGAGCAGATTGCGGATCGCTTCCGTGTCGTCCGGATCGCGTCCCCAGATCTGCCGAAAGATCGCAATCGCCCGGGCGTGCGCTCCCATGCCGCTCAGCGCATTGGCCAGCGGCGCCAGCCCATCCGCGGGCGACAGGCGGGCGAAGGAATCGAGCCACGGTTGCAACTCACCGGGCGGCGCCACCGCGGCCCGCAGTACGCAGAGCTGCTGGCGAATGTCCCGGCCGAGGTTGGCCGCCTGGTCTCCCTGGAGCTGCACCATCGCTTCATCCGCCAGCGCCTTCTCCCAAAAATAGGCCGCCAGGTTCTCCAGCTTCAGCCCCTCGAGTTGCGCCCCCGTCTCCAGCACGAAACGCAATTGCCGGGTGCCCGACGTCGCCGTTTCATCGAATTGCGTACCCGACAAGGCCCGCATCTCTATGAGCCGGTCGAGGTCCGCCTCCGCCGCCTTCTCGTCGCCCGCGAGGCCGTGCAAGAGCGCCCCGGCCAGCGCCGCATGCAAGGGCTGCGGATTCTTGGTCGCGAGATAGGAGTCCACAAAGGCCGGACGATCCGGCTCCGGCAACAGCAGGTAATACTCGCGCAGCGCCGTGCAGACCGGAGCATCGAGCGAATCGGCAGAGGAGGAAATCGTCTCGCGCAGGATGGTGCGGGACTGCTCCACCTCGCCGAGCATCAGGTGCCAGTGGGCCAGTTCCAGCCCGCAGCTCGCCCGCTGCGAGGAGGTGCTGTCGAAGACCCGCTTCCCGAGCAGGATCGCTTCGCGGAACCGATTGCGGCTGGCGAAAAGCATCGCCGCCTGCCAGCGCCGCAAGTGCGTGCCCTCGGCGAACAGCGCCTCGAGCATCGCGGGCGCGGCTTTCTCATCCGAATCGTCGATCGCCTGGCCGAGCGCGATGAACAGGTAGTCGCGCTCGCTCGGCGTACGATGCTTGTCCTTGAGCCAGTTGCCGAGCCGCTCGAATTGCCGCGACTGCAACGCCAGCCAGATAAAGGCCTGCGCCATCCGGGGATCGCGCGTCTGCTCGCTCATCATCGACTGCACGCGATCGAGCGTGGAGGCGCCATCGCCCGCATAGAAGAGCGCCCAGAGCGCCTCGCTCGGCGAATCCGCTTCCTTGCGCCAGCGGTCAATCCACTTGGCGCGTTCGGGGGTGTCTCCGCCCGCGGCGACGATTTGCGCGAGCTGGCGAATCGCATTCAAGCGCAGGTCGCGGTCGCTCTTCGAGTCGCCGACGTTTTTGTCTGCCGCCTCGTCCACCCAAAAGCTGCGCAGCGCGCGCATCGCCTCGGGCGCCGGCCGGCCATTGCGCTGGCCCACCGTGGCGAGGTAGGCGGTCTGCAGCCGGCCGGCTTCCGTCGGTTTCATCGCCGGGAAGCGCATCGGGTCGGTGGGCTTTTCGGCGGTGGTAATGCGCAGGATCTGCTCGAGGCAGGACCGCGCCTCGGTGGTCTCGCCCGCCTCGAGATCGAGCGTGGCCAGCGACGACAGCGTGTGCCCATTCGTGGGATCGAGCGCCCGCGCCTTGCGCAGCAGGGCGATCGCGCGTTCCGAGGTGCCCCAGGCCAGTTGAA
The DNA here is from genome assembly GCF_040003245.1 of Chthoniobacter sp. NCBI lineage: Bacteria > Pseudomonadati > Verrucomicrobiota > Spartobacteria > Chthoniobacterales > Chthoniobacteraceae > Chthoniobacter > Chthoniobacter sp. The sequence goes on along the minus strand of NZ_JBDUCX010000101.1, from coordinate 3,338 downwards.
AGTCGACCGCGCGATTGAGCGCCGCCGCGTCCCGGGGAAACTTCGCCACGACCCGGTCCCACGTCTGCCCCGCCGCCTCGATGGCAAAATTCTTCTCCTGCAATTGCGCCAGCTTCTCCAGGCCGTCGGGTGAATCCTGCGGCGCGATGCGCAGCAATTGCTCCTGGAGCTTCACCGCGACGTCGAGCTTGTGCAGGTCCTCGGCTTCGCGGACCAGATCGGGCAAAGCCTCCGCCTGGTTCGGCGCCGCGTAGGAAGCATCGGCGAGCACGTCAAAGGCCGCCGTGATCTGGCCGTTCGCCTTCAAGATCCGGCCCAGCGCCACTTCGGTGAAATAGTCGTCCGCATGCAACCGGCGGCGTTTTTCAAATTGCGTGCGCAACCAATCGAGCAGGTTGTTTTTGCTGCAATGCGTGAGCAACTCGTTGAAGAGCGTGAAGCGCTCACGGTCATTCGTCTCCGCCTCGATGGCCTTGAGTTGAAACTCCGCGGAGGCCTGCGGCTCGCCGAGTCGATCGAGCATATGCAGGAGCGGGGTGAGCGCTTCGCGCCGGCGCGAGACCGGGCTGGCCGCGTAGACCTGCCTCCACGTCGCCAGGGCATCGGGCCAGTGCTCGGCGCGTTGCTCGGTGAGCGCGAGATCGGTGAGCGCATCCGCGTTGCCGGGGTTTTCCGACACGAGCCGCTCGAAGATGGCCAGCGCCTCGTCGATATGCCCGGCCTGCAATTGCAATTGCCCCGCGCGGCGGGAGTAGCTGGCGCGATTCGCCGGGTCGATGCGGGCCAGTTCCGCGAGATTCTGCACCGCGCCCGGCGCCGGGCCGTTCGCCGTCAGGAGCTTCACCATGAACTCGTAACCGGCGATGGAATCGGGGTTCAGGTTCAGCGCCTTTTGCGCGGCGAAGGCCGCGCCCTTGTTGTCGCGGTTCCACATTCTCCAGCGCGCCAGCCGCAGCCATCCGTCTTCGGTGTTCTGTTCGTTGGCGGCTTTTTCGAGGGCGACGATATACTTGTCCAGCGCGGGGTTCGGCTCCGGTCGAGGCTCGACGCCGGAGGTCATGGTGAAGGGCAGGACCGGACGGCCTTCGCGGCCGGCCGGCGCGGCGGCGCGGTAGCTCTCAAAGAGCTTTTGTTCGGCCTCGAATTTTTCCGTGTCGTTCGCGCTGAACTGGACGGCCTTTTCGAAGTCCCCCTGGGCGAGCGGGTAGTCGCCGTGCAGCGCGTGCAGATCGCCGAGCGCGAGCTGGTAATCGCGGCTCACCGGCTGCAGTTTCGCGGCGAGGCCGAGTTCCGCCGCGGCATCTTCAAAATCATTTTGGCCGCGGAGGATCTGCGCGATGCGGGCATGCGCCGCGGCCTGCCGCTCGGGCCGGTCGGTGGAGTGGACCATGCGCTGGAGCACGCGCCGCGCTTCCGCATCGAGATGCTGCGCGAAATAGAAAGTGGCCAGCGCGGCCAGCGCGTCCTCGTCGTTGGCGGCCGCATCCGCGGTGAGATGTTCCTCCACGAAATCGGTGAGCCGGTTTTGCTGGTAGAATTCGAGGGCCTTGGCCCGCACCGATTCGTCGTTCTTGCGGGCGGCGAGCAGGGCGTCGATGCGTTGTTTCGCCGTCCGCGCCGCGTCGCGCTGCACGTCGAGCCTGGCCCGGGCGAAAACGAAATCCACATTGGCCGGCTGGTCTTTCAAGAGCGCGTCGTAGACCGCGGCGGCCTGCTCGGTCTGGTCCATTTGCAGGAGCAGGCGGGCAAACTTCTCCCGGTACTCGAGGTTCTTCGGCGCGAGCGCGGTCAGCTTCTCCAGCCACGCGCGTTGCTGCTCGAGATCGCCGAGCCGTTCGTAGAGCTCGATGAGTTGCAGGCACGCGCCGAGATCGCGCGGATTCTCGGCGGCGAATTTCTTCCAGCGCTCCTCCAGCTCCGTCGCGCGGTGGTAACGCTGGTGTAACCGGATGAGCTGCGACTCGAGTGCGGTGCGCAGCCAGTTGCCGGGGCCGGTCAGCGAGAGCGCCTTTTCCAGCGCGGCGATAGCGGCGTCCTGGCGCCCCGCGCCTTGCTGGATGCGGGCGATCTGCTGCAAGACGAGCGGGCGCTCCGTCGCCCCGGAATGCGCTTCCACGTAGCTCAGATGTTTGATGGCGCGATCGGGCAGAAAATTGCGTTCATAGGAATCGGCGAGCTTGCGCCGCAGCGACAGGTCCGCCGGATTGAGCGCCACCGTCTTTTCCCAAGCCTCCGCCGCCTTGTTCGCCTCGCCCGCGTCGAGCCATGCCGCGCCGAGCTGCAGGAGCGTATCGGGCAGCCGTGGATCACCCGCTGGCAATGCCGTGATGGCTTTCTCCAGCCAGCCAGCGGCTTCGCGCGGATGGGTGCGTTCGCTTTCCAAATGGGCCAGCGCGAGGGCCGGCAGCGGGCTGGTTGCATCCAGCGTCGCCGCATGTTGATAGGCGGCCTCGGCTTCCGGCGCGCGCCCCGCGCGGCGCAAGAGATGCCCGTAGATCAACTGGCCGGCGAAGGAATCGCTGGATTTATATTCGTCGAGCAGTTGCCCCGACTGCCCTTGGTCCGCGTAAATCTTCCACAGCCGGTCCAGCGCCGTGCCTTCCGCAGGCGTGGCTGCGAGCATCTGCTTGTAACGCTCGATGACCTTCGGGGACGCCGCCGTCTCCGCCGCCCGCGCGCCAGGCGCGAGAAGGAGGAGGGAGAATAGAAGAGGCAGACGCCGCATCGTGGAGAAGTTAGCGAGGGTTGGGGGGGCGGAAAGGGGAAAACTAAGGCAGAACATCCAACATCCAACATCGAACACCCAACATCCAATGGCCGCCGCCTGGCCACTCTACGTACGGCCTCGGATCTCTTTCATTGGATGTTGGGTGTTGGATGTTCTGTCTTCTGTCTTTCTCTGTCCTCGCTCCCAAGCTCCGGCATGGGAGCGCACTTGTCTTGGAAGCTCCTGCTTCCCCAGAGCTCCGCACCGCCCGAAGCCGGAGCTTCGCCCACAGGATCATTCCCAAGCTGGAGCTCGGGAACGCGGGGGGAGATTTCGCACCAAGGACGCCAAGGCGGCGATTCTCTAAAATCTTGGCGAGCTTGGCGTCCTTGGCGCGACAGCCGCTCGGGGGATGCGCAGGCGAACCGCACCGAGCAGTTTGGGTTTGGCGAACTTCGTGCTAAGCGGTGAGATCACGGTATGCGATCCGAAGCCGCAACACCGATTGAGGAGCGATATCTCTGGATTGAAGGCAAAGTATCTTCAGCCACCGCAGATTTGGTTAAAGCAGGCTTGCTGAGGCGCAACCGATTTTTGGACCGGTTGTTTGTTTAGTTTGCTGAGTGGATCT
>NZ_JBDUCX010000316.1:0-6967 GCF_040003245.1 Chthoniobacter sp. | reverse complement strand
GCGGCAAAATCATCTGCGTCGCGATGCCGCAGAAGTTTCAACTCGAGCGCCGCTACGTGAACACGTTCCTGAAGATGCTCTTCTACACGCATGCGCTGCGCCGCTTCGACAAACCGGCAGAGGAACGCCGTCGCGACAATCTCCTCATCCTCTGGGCCGACGAAGCGCAGCGCTTCGTCTCAGCCAGCGAGGATGGAATGAGCGACTACAACTGCATCGACGTGATTCGCGAAGCCCAGGCAACCGTTGTCGCCGCCGCGCAATCGTCGACTTCATTCGTGCCGCCGCTTGGTCGCGAGAAGGCACGCGTCTTCACCTTAAATCTCCGCAACCGCCTCATCTTCAAAGCCGCCGATGAAGAAGGCGCCATCGAGAGCGCCGATTTTCTCGGCCGAGCGAAGCTGATCAAGCGTTCGTGGGGCTACTCGGGCGGGAAGCAGTCGAGCAACTACAGCGAACACGACGAGCACAAGATCAAGCCGCACGTTCTACGGAACTTAGCGAAGCACACTGCCGTCGTGATTCACTGCGAACGCGGGCACCGACGCAAGCTGCTTCCGCCGATCGAGCCAGATGGAGAAGTGTGCGCGTGGTTTGGTGCCTAAGGACTGTCGGGCATTGCGGATGGCGCCGACCCAATATCCCGAACACCGTAATAGCCAATGGAGAGCAATAGATCTCGCGCCTGATCAGCGCCGATTGCCGCGGCGGGCTCGCCGCACTCATAAGCATTCCGAAGTACCGCTCTGGTTTCCTCTTGTGAGGCGAACCAGGCACGTGTGCGAGCCACCTTTTTAATTAGCACACCGAGAAGCGTCACAGCTTCAGCGGGTTTTCGTTCGCTCGCCTTTGCGAGATAATCCGAAATTAATGTCTCGTGCTCGACCGAATCGACCACGCGAAGAACTTCCGTCATCTGCCTGAGTGCCCACTGCGTTTCGAACCGGTCCGAGATGAGCCACCAGGTGAAACCATTAAGTTCCTGGCGATTCGCGCTCGGGTCGTTCCGCGCTACCGAAAATCGCCATTCCCAAAACCTCTGCCATCGCGCAACCGTTTCGGCCGTCGGCGGAGTCTTCGCTTCCTGAAACGCGCGTCCAATGGCCCACATGCCGTGAGCACGAAGGCTGTCCGAAGCGTGAGCGTAGAAAATGACGAGCAGATCGTCTTGGCGATCGAAGCCGAGCAGCCCGCGCCAATAGAAGCTGAGGAGATGATCCGCGAGACCGTCACCCGGCTTTGCAAACCCATGCTCTTCGGATTCGTCGTCCGCGGCGTTACTCGCTGCCCATCGGTATTCGTCTTGCAGCACCGGCAGTAGATCGTCATACGCGCGGGTATAGCAGACATAGCTAACCCACGCGGCGCGCCGAAATGCGGTTGCATCTTCCTCGCGCGGAAAAATCGCCGCGAGATGCGCCTGCGTCCACGCGGGATCGAGCTGATGAAGCCATGGTAGGCTATGGCCATACGACGTTCGGGCCATGAGCGTGGGTTCCCTATTATGATCGAGGTGCAATTCCAAACGCTCCCGCAGCTCCGGCATGCGGTCGAAATTGGCCGTAGGCGCGCTCGGGTTCTCCTCGGCAAGATGACGGCGGACCCAAAGTCCGTAATCAGCCAGCTGATTAAGCGCGACGCCGCGGACCCTGTTGAGCGCGAGCGTAGCGGGGTCGCCTGATGAAGCGGCTTCATCTTCCGCAGTCGGCTCCTTGTCGTCACAAAGCGCGCTGAGGATACTCCAAACCGCGCCGCGTTGAGTGAATGGGATGTCTGTCGGTCGCGGCTTCAGGCCGGCTCCAAGGAGACTGGCTATCTTCTGGCGCGTAGGTCGCCAGCTTGCATGCGAATTCTCGTGTAAATTCGAGCCGCCTGGCCGTTGCGGATCGAGCTCTATTGGTTGTGCCGCTACCCAGCCGCACAGCTCGATGATCGGCTCCCACGCAATTGACTGCTGCTTTTCCACCGCTGCCGCTAATCCTCTTACTAATGAGTGCAGATAGACTGGTTCCACATCGCGAAATCGTCCCGCTTCGCTTGCAAAACGCTCCGGTTCTTCGCCAACCAGTTGCTCGAACCTCCCGGCGAGGCCGACCTGGTCTGGTGCCATGAAGTCCGTCGAAGGCTGCCATGAGCGCATGAAGTTGATGAGTTCCGGCGACGACATCCCGCGCAGTTCTTCGAGTGTTTTTGGACTTTTGGAACCAGATTGCCACCCGGCGCTTACGATTCGCGAGCCCTCAATCCGTGGCTCACCATATTCGTTCACGAGTGCGCGATAGCGGTCCGCCCAGTCAGTCGGCAGCGCGCGCGCGATGGGCTGGAGCTGCCGCAGCGTCAAACGCTTGACGTAGTCCAGCCACTCTTCGTCTTTCATCGGCTCGCCGGTCCAAGAGAGTTCGGGGCTCGGCGGGCCTTCGGCGATCCAGCCGAGAATCGTTTGCTGCTGCGGCGGCTGAAGTCGCACGAAGTGCTCCTGGAGGAGCAGCGTGCGTTCGTGGCTGAGATCGGGCCGCTCGAAGAGGTCCCGATCTGTAAGCACCGTTGCGATGCGCTCTCCCGCGAGTTCTGGGAACAGGCGATAAAGATGCAGCCGCATCCGCTCAAAGATGTCCCACTGGTGTCCGCCCAGGATTTCGTCGAGATGGTCGAAGGTCACGGAGTTGGTGCGCAGTGCTACTTCGCACGCGTCGCGCAGAGCGGCGATCACCTCCCCGCGCGCATCGCGTTGCCAATTGAGCGGGTTCTGTTCAATCGCCGGTCTCCACACGGCCGAAAGGTCAATCGGACGGCGGCCTTCGGGCTGCCAAGTCGCATACTTGATCAGTCGGGCGAGCGTTGAAGCGAGAACTTGGATGCTCGCCCGTGGCGAAAGCTCGACCAACTCCGGGAAACCCTTTCGCAGGAGATTCCGCAGTCGCCACCATTCGGTGCGCATCTGCGGCTTCAATGAGTCCAGGCCGAATCTATGTTCTTCGCGTTCCCGCCGTTTCTTCTCGGCTTCGGGATCTGGGCCGCATTCCAGCAACGCCTCCGCAATTTTCAAGGCCGCAGTTACTTCACCCCCTCGGGCGAGATGCAGTAGAAATCGTTCGAAAGCTTCGGCGAGATGGCGTCCGTAAGGAGCGCGCCACCACTGGAGAGCGCGCTTGACCAGACGCACGGCGACTGGGACGGGCATCGCGATCGCCGCCTCAAGAAAATCTTGGTGGACGTGAAAATTCTCGGTCGAAGGGACGCCCTCGATCGTGGCCAAGGCGGCCTCAGCGGAATGCGCGGCCACTTTTATGAGATACCGGCCTTGCGGCCAAATCGGGAAGCTGATCGTGCCTTCGCTTTCATGATGCTCGACGCCGGGCGGCGAGCTGAAGATCCCGTTCGCCTTCAGAGGTTCGAGCCACTCGGGATTATCGAGCTTTGTGAAGAAGTAGTTCGCCTGCTCCGGGCGAGGAATAGCCGCCAGCGCCCGCGCGACTTGATCAGGCGTTGGCTTCGCGCAGGATGGCATCGATATTCTCCAGGGTGAGGTAGTAACTTCCGGCGAGACTGCCGAGCAGCAATTCAAAGCGGGTGAAAAGCTCTGCACACGCCGCCTCATCATCCGCATCGCAGCCCTGCCCATTTTCGTGCGCGCCGTGCTGCGCATCCGCGTGCAATGCCTTCCATTGATCTCTAGGAATGACGAGTTGATGGGGGCGCCCGGCGCTTTCTGGAATCGAAGCTTCGAGAAAACTGAGTGGGTTTTCCTTCCCGCGCGCACGCCCTTGCTCGTGCTCGTTTAGCAGTATCGCAATCTTCTCGACCAACTCCGCGGAGATCATCGCCTCCTCGAACCGCCCGCTGACGTGCTGTTCGAGCGCGACGTGGGCGACCACGAGTGGGCCGCGCGGTAAACGCTCGGTCGTCCACTGCGAGAGAATTTCGCCCACCAATCTTGGATACTGAACCTGCTTGCGCTTCTCCTTCGCGATCGCGGCGGGGAGGCCATTTGTGATGTCGCGGAGTGCGTGACAGACAAAGCGCACATAGGCCGGCGGTCTCAATTGCATGAGCATCGCCGCGCCCTTGAATGCCTCCGCGAAACCCGGACCGCCTTGATCGCGGAGCCAAGAATAGATCCGTTCGCGTTGGGGGTCCCAGCGAAAGACGGTGGCACCAGGTGCCATGGCACCGAAAGGCGAATCGGCGGTCGAGATCGCCTGCGATTGCCCGGAAGAGGACATGTTGCTCATCTTACACCCGCGCGTTTGATCTGGTGAATCAATCGCTGTATCTGCCCCGAATCCAGCGTGGACTCAAAGCCGAGCAGCGATACACAAGGCACTCCGTCGCCTCTGTTGACCATACCACTCGTTGAGGGCGAGCTGCGCGCCGACGCAAATAGTTCCCCTCTACGTTGGACGGTCATCGTTGAACGCACCGGCTCGGTTGCGGTTGAATTTGAACCGGTCGAGCTCGCCTCCCAGACGAGTTGGCTGCTCACAATGGGAATGATACAGGGAAAGTTTGTTCCTCGGGTAAGCATGCGAGGAACGGCGCCGGATGGAATCGTAGTTGAAAGTGACCACATCCACCTGCTGAACGTCAATACGGAGTCCGACGCCGCAGGCACAAGGCTAAGCCTCAGCGCAAGTGCTTCGAAGCTGAGGCTACTTTATCGGCGAATGCCCGAGACCTCCCGCGGCGTTCACGCGATCTACTTCACTGTAGGGATGCGCGCCTTCGGCTCTCCGTCTACCAACTGCCCCATCGGAAGGATCACATTGGCAGGCCCGACAACGCTCGACCGTCCCGATGACGTGCAAGGCCGAGTTCACATCGAAGCGACTGGCGAGGAGCGCCCGTTCGCCGAATGGCTCTCGGCGTGCGACCGCGAGGTCGAACGCGTCCTCGATATGATCTCGTTGGCCGAAGGCGGTTTCATCCGGTGGAGCGTGCGCCGGATTGAGACAGAGGAAGGCCTAACGGTAATTGATTGCCACGGTGCGAAGGGGGCAGGTCCAGCATGGGACGGCGTCTTCCACCATCTGAACCTACAGCCTGTGCTCGACTTGGCTGTGACGCGTTACACCGAGGAACTCTGTGAAAGGAGCGGACTTAATGTTGCACTCGAATGGTTCGTGCATCATCCGCGGTATTCTGAACTGCAATTGATCGCCGCGATGACGGCGCTTGAGCACCTGGTTGCCAGCTTTGAGCAGCGTCACGGCGTTAGCGGGATCATGGCGCCGCAGCTCTTCGAAAAGCTTCTCCAGGAGATGCAGGCGCGATGCGATGAAGCGCAACAGAACGCATCCGACTCAGGGCGACTGAGGATTGATCGGGTGAGGCAGAAACTCGCGCACATCAACGAGCCGTCCTTCCGCGATAAGCTCGAAGCGATGCTGGCGACTTACAACGTTCCGCTCGCTGGTCTTGAGCTCAGTCGTATCAGCAAGGCGGTCGCCGCTCGAAACCGTATCCTCCATCGCGGGTTGTATCGGAGCAAGGAAGGGAAAGCTGATCTTCAAGAACACGTGGCGGTTCTTCGTGAATTGCTCAAACGCATCTTTCTGACGCTCCTCGATTATGAGGGACAATACTTTTGCCTCCTGAACGGACCTGAATGGAACCACTTTCCGCCAAGCGGAGAAACCGGGCCGAACGTGCAGCAATTCTGAGGAGCGAGAGGCCAGTCCAGCCCCGTGGCAATACGAGTGCCGTTGCTCCAATCAGCCGACCGTTCAGGGAGTCCGTGCGGCTGCGTTGACCGAATAAGCCAGCGTCACGGCCCCGGCGCGGCGCTACGCCTCTTGCCGGTGATATCCGCGCCTAGTATTCGGCCGATTCGCTCGAAGATCTCGCCGCCCTCAGGATTGCGCCGTATGTCTTCCATGAGTTCTGCGATCATCGCTGACCACGCAGCGTTTCTTTTGTCACCCGGTCTTGCGGCGATTCTGCGACGGTGGCGACAGAACTGCCATTCGTGCGGCAGCTTTATCGCCGGGCGTTGCAGGTGAAGAAACGTCTCTTTGGCATTCCGCCCGGGATATTCCTTGAGGGTTTCACGAACGGGAACCCGCAGGTGCGAGTACGTGTTGATCGTCCGGAGCACGTCAGACGAGAGACGCAGGTCGTGAAAATACAGGCACTTCTCCGCGGTTTGAATTTGCGCGGCGTTAATCACCTCGGCGTCCGACGGCGACACATCAACGAGTCGCTTCCCGCGTACGCCCACTTTGTAAACCTTCGGATCGAAAAAGAACAGGCACAGCGTGGGTGCTACCGGGAGGAGCAGCTGGAATCCCGCCATTCCAAACCCGACAAACGACCTCGTCGGGTGCGCACCTACAGTGAATTGGTTCAACAATACTACGGGATCGTCGCTCGTAATGAAAGCGGCAGGCGATTGTGCGCGCAGCAGTTTGCAATTCAATGTTTGCATCTCCAGCCAGCAGGGGATCGTGCCAGTCTGAAATAGGAATCCCGGCACCCCGCCGAAATCCATCATATCTTCGGTCCAAACGCCGTCGGGCGGCGGAGGAAGATCGCCTCGCTCGATAGCGGATTTGATGACTTCGTATGCGATGCGTTTCGGGAACACCTTGGCTGATTCAACTGCTTTTCTCGTTCGGACGTGGAGCTCGGCAGCGAGAAGGCGAAGAGCGACGAGCTCCGGCTCGCGGAAATCCAACTTGGACATCAATCCAGCAAGCACCGGAGCGATATCATTCTCCGACTGCGCCAGAATCTGCTCGAGGACCTTGTCTTCTCCGTAGAAATAATTCTCCTGGCACTGCCGTTTGATCGCGCCCGCGCCGACTACCCGTGCCGGATTGATTGTTGCAATCGCAATCTGCTCGGTTGAGCCGATCCGAAACTGCCGCAGATAATGCTGCGAGACGAAATGTTGCCTCTTTTGATCCAATGGCCTGATCCTATCTAAGTTGAGGTTACGTATGTTGCCTCCCGGCGTGATCAATCATTT
>NZ_JBDUCX010000100.1:0-23175 GCF_040003245.1 Chthoniobacter sp. | reverse complement strand
CCGAAGGTGCTGACGGAGATCACCCGCGAGACGGGAGTGAAGATCGCGCCGCCCTTGTACGCCGATGGGCTGGGAGACACGCCCGAGGCCTCGACCTACGAGGCCATGTACAAGCACAACGTGTCGACGATCGTCGAGGCGCTGAAATAATGAGAGGCTCGCCACTCGCCCGGGCGCTGCTCGCCTTTTTCGTCATCGCGCTCCTGGGTTGGCCGCGGTGGCAACTCACGCGGTCGGACGAAGCGGTCGCCGCGCCCGCGCCCAAGGCTGCCGCGGCAACGATCAAGAAAGCCATTGGCTTGCATTTAACTTTCACGACCGTGCCGAAGAGTCTGGCCATCAAACACCTCGGTGAAGAAGTCTGGAAAGTGACCGCGCCCGAGGCGGACATGGAGAAAAACCTCTCGCTCGACTATCCGGTCGAAGGCGTCGACCTGCAGTTTCACATCGAGTGGGCGGAGGACGCCCCCCTCGCGGCCCTGCGCGTGCGGCTGACCGACCCAGCCGGCGATACCCATGACAAAACCGTGTGGGGCCAAGGTGTGGTGGATGAAGTGGTTACTTTCCCATGAGCCCGCGTTCTGCCTCTCTCGACCCCCTGGCTGGCCACAGCCTCGCCGTGCGCGATCTCACCGTGAGCTATCATCGTGTGCCGGCGCTGCACCACATTGCCTTTGAAGTGCGTTGTGGAGAAAGCGTGGCGTTGCTCGGGCCGAATGGCGCCGGCAAATCGACGCTGCTCAAGTCGCTGGCCGGCCTGCTGCCCCGCGAGACGGGCAGCATCGCTTTTCACGGACGGGAGGTGACGGCGGCGACGCAGGATTTCGCCTACCTGCCGCAACGGGAAAACATCGACTGGGATTTTCCCACGACGGTACGCGGGCTGGTGGAGATGGGGCGTTACCTGCGGCTCGGCTGGTGGCGGCGTTTCCGCGAGGAAGATTGCATCGCGGTGGATGAAGCCATCGCGGCCATGCGCTTGCAATCGCTGGATAAACGGCAGATCAGCGCGCTCTCCGGCGGGCAGCAGCAGCGGGCCTTCCTGGCGCGTGCACTGGCCCAGCAGGCGCATGTCTTTCTGCTCGATGAACCTTTCACGGGCCTCGACAAACCGACCCAGGAGAACTTGAAGGAATTGCTCCGCACCCTGCGCGACCAGGGAAAGCTCATCATCGCCTCGCATCACGATTTGCAGAGCGTGCCCGAGTTGTTTGACCGCGTGATCCTGCTCAACGGCGAGCTCATCGCGGAAGGCCCGGTGAAGGAAGTCTTCACCGAGGCGAATATCCACAAGACGTATCACACCGCGCCTTACACCGGGCCGGCGGGACGGCCGCACGTGCATCATCATCACCACTGATTTCCCCATGGACTGGCTCACGGAACCTTTTCACCACGAATTCATGCGGCGCGTCATTGTTGGCGGGGCGCTGGTTGGATTTACGAATGGCTTTCTCGGGGCCTTCGTCGTGCTGCGGCGATTGGCGCTGATGGCGGATTCACTTTCGCATTCGCTGTTGCCGGGGCTGGCGGTGGCGCTGTTGCTTTTTGGGCTGGCGCCGATTGGGTTGTTTTTCGGTGCGCTGGTCGCGGCGCTGATCGTGGCGGTGGGCGCGCAGATGATTGCGCGCAGTTCCCGGCTGAAGGAGGATACAGCGCTGGGCGCGCTTTATACCGTGGCTTTTTCGTTAGGAGTCGTGCTGATCGGCTTTGTCAAAGTGCGCGTCTCGCTGCTGCACTATTTGTTTGGCAATATCCTGGGGCTTTCCAATTCCGACCTGTGGATCATCTACGGCATCAGCCTCGTGGTGGTGCCGCTGCTGGCAGGGTTGCAGCGGCCGCTCTTGCTCACGCTCTTCGATCCGACGGTGGCGGCCAGCCAGGGCATCCGGGTGAACTGGCTCAATTTCGTGCTCATGGTGTCGCTGGTGCTGACCATGATCGCCTCGCTGCAAGCCATCGGCGTCATCATGCTGCTCGGGTTGCTCATCGCGCCGGCGGCGACGGTGTATCTGCTCTGCGACTCGTATCCGGCGATGCTGTGGGGCGGGGGAGCGATCGGGATGTTTGGCTCGTGCACGGGGCTGCTGCTTTCGTATCGGCTGAACCTGCCTTCCGGTGCGTGCATCGTGCTGGTGCTCGGCATTATCCTGCTTGCGGCGTATCTCTTCAGCCCGCGCTACGGGCTCTTCCGGCGATTGCGTCCAGCGGGGCATTTCCACGACGAAAGTCTGGCGCGCTGGCCCGAAGGTTCGCCGGAACACGAGCCGCCGAAGGGAGATTAGAAAACGCCTCGCGTTCCTGTGGGCGAAGGTGTTGGGTCGAGGCTGTCTTATGCGCTCCCTCCGCATCCTGGCCATTGTCTGTTACTTGCTCGGCTTGCATTTGTGGGCGGAGGACGCGATCACGAAGCCTCCGCCGGAACTTCTGCCTCAAGCGAATGCGGCGAAGGAGTTGTTCGCGCATGGCGATTTTGTCGGGGCGGAAGGAGCCTACCGAAAGATGATGGAGTCCGTCCCGAACGACGTCTACACGCTCTCGAATCTCGGCGTGGTGCTTTTTCGTCTCGGTAAATACAAGCAGGCGGAAGAGATGTTTCTCCGCGCCATCGCCATTGGGCCCGAGGATGCTTTTTCGCGCTGCACGCTGGGAATTGTCTATTACACCGAAGGAAAATTCGACGAGGCGATCCAATCGCTCACCAAGGCTCTCGAACTCAATCCGAAGAACGCCACGGCGCACAATTATCTCGGCATCACACTGAGCCAGAAAGGCAACGCAGCGGCGGCGCAGAAGGAACTCGAAACCGCCGTGACCCTAGATCCCAAGTACGCGGACGCCTTTTTCAATCTCTCGGTCTTGCTGGCGACGAAGGATCAACCGGACATGGAAAACGCCCGTAGGCAGTATCGCCGGGCGCTCGAATTGGGTGCGGGCCCCGATGCTGCGATGGAACAACTCATCAAGCCGAACGGAGCGGAGGCCGCGCCCGCCGAATCCGTGCCATTGCCCGCGGCGCCGCTCATCGCTTTAACTCCAGCGAAACTAGCGAAGGAGCAATTTGAGCGCGGTCAATTTGCCGAAGCGGAAAAAACCTATCGGACGATGCTGGCCTCCGAGCCGGGCAGTCTTTACGACCTGTCGAATCTCGCGGTTGTCCTTTTCCGCGAGAACAAATGGGATGAGGCGGAGGCGACGTTCCAGAAGGCCATCGCGCTGGCGCCCGGGGACGGCTTTTCCCATTGCACGCTGGGCATCGTCTATTACAGCCGGGGTAAATACGATGAGGCCGTCAATGAGTTGACGAAGGCGCTGGCGATCGATCCCAAGAACGCCACGGCGCACAATTATCTGGGCATCGTGGCGAGCCAGAAAGGCTGGCACGAAGCGGCGCAAAAGGAACTCGAAACGGCGGTGGCCCTGGACCCGCAGTATGCGGATAGCGCGTTCAATCTCGCGGCGCTGCTGGCTGACAAGACTCCGCCGGACCGGGATGGGGCCAGCAAGTATTACCAGTTGGCGCTGAAATTGGGCGCGGGACGCGACACTTCAATCGAGGAGATCATCGCGGGAAGGGAAATTCCGCAGAACCTGGGAAGGCGAGCGCGCGAGGCGAAGAGGCAGTTTGACCGGGGCGACTTCGCCGGCGCCGAAAAAACCTATCGCAACATCGTGACGGCGGCGCCGCAAAACGGGCATGTGCTGTCGAGTCTTGGCGTCGTGCTTTTCCGGGAACGCAAGTACGCGCTGGCGGAGGAAGTGCTCGCCCGGGCGGTCGAGTTCGCACCGAACGACGACGTGGCGCACGGCATCCGCGGGCTCGTCTATTACGGACAGCGAAAATATGCAGAGGCCCTCGAGGAACTGGCCAAAGCGGTCAGTCTCAACCCTGGGAATGAGACCGCTGCTGCCTATCTCAAGCTGCTGCGCAGCCAGCAAGACTGGCAGGAAGCCACGCTGCAAGAGATGGAGTCGGCCATCCAACTGGACGTGGTCTACCAGGAACCCCCTCGCCTCCCGCAGGGTGATTTCCTGACTCCGCTGGAGAATGAGCGCCGGGAAATTCCTCCTGCGATTAAATAGCCGGAGAATCCCGCGCGGAGGGCGAAAAGGTTGCCGAGTCCGGCAATCGGCTTTAGACAAGCGTTCTCATGATCGCCGCCGCCACCAATCCCGCTGCATGGAGTTTCTGAGCGACTCGCATTTCTGGGCCCGGTGGGGCTCGATCGTGCTGCTCGACCTCGTGCTGGCGGGCGACAATGCGCTGGTCATCGCGCTGGCCACGCGCACCCTGCCCGCGCGGCAGCAGCTCTGGGGGCGGATTTTCGGCACCATGGGGGCGGTGGTGCTGCGGTTGATTTTTGTGGCGATGGTCACCTGGTTGCTCACCCTGCCGTTGTTGCGTTTTGTCGGCGGGTTGGTCCTGGTGTGGATTGCATTCAAGCTGGTGCATCAACCGCCGGTCCAGGAAGGCCAGGTCCGCGAAGGTACCACGCTGCGCGAGGCGATCGGCATCATCATCCTCGCGGATCTCGTCATGAGCTTCGACAATGTGATGGCGATCTCCGGCGTGGCGCAGGGAGACTTCGTGCTGGTGATCTTCGGGTTGCTCCTCTCCCTGCCTCTGGTCGTGTGGGGCAGTGGGTTGCTGGCGCGATTGATGGACCGATTCCCGCTGATCGTCTGGCTCGGGGGTGGCGTGCTGGGGTGGGTCGCGGTGAAAATGATGTTCGACGATCCGCTCGTGGTCGGCTGGCTGGGCGAGGCGCTGGCGCGCGTCCTCCATCGATTCGCCCCGTGGCTGTTGGGCGCGGTCATTGCCTCACTGGGCTGGTGGTTTGCCCGCAATCTGGGGCGGACAAAGGACGTGGCCTGAGCATGGCTTGGAAATTTCTTCAGGCGGCCCTCGTCGAAACCGAAGCGCAGCCTCGCCGGCTCTCGACTGACCTGCGTGAATTGCTCCACGAGACCGGGGGTCGCGCGGTGACTTTGGGCGAGCTGGAGGAGATTCTCAAGGGGCGCGGGTTTGCGATGTTCCTTTTGCTGATGTCGCTGCCCTTCGCCTTTCCCATCGCCATTCCCGGGCTGTCGATTCCGTTTGGCATCGTGATCATGCTGCTCGGTCTGCGGATTACCTTTGGCATGAAGCCGTCGCTCCCGGGGTTCATCCTGCGGCGCGAGGTGTCCCACGCGATGCTGGAGAGGATCGTGGGCCTGGGCTTGAAGCTGGCCACGAAGATGGAAAAGCTGGTCAAGCCCCGCATGCACTTCCTCCAGCGGTGGCCGGGCATGGTCAATCTCATCGGGCTCGGCATTGCCTCCGGGGGCTTCCTGCTCTCGCTCCCGCTGCCTCCGCTCATCCCATTTTCCAATACCATCCCGGCGATCTCTGTGCTCATGCTCACGGCGGGACTCATGGAGCGCGATGGCCTGCTCGTCCTCATCGGCCACGTGGTGAATATTGGCGCTTGGGTCTATTTTGGAATCATGTTCACCCTCGCGGGCAGTGGGATCTCGCATCTGTGGGACAAATTTGGTTGGTAAAATCTTTTATCCGGGCGCGAAATTGGCTTTGCATTCATCTGAAAAACCGCTGTAGCTTCTCCCAACTGCATGAAGACCCTCCTCAGTCTCGTATTTGTTTCCCTCCTAAGCGCGAGCGCTTTTGCCGATATCCAGGATCCTCCTGGCAATGATTACGGTCCCACGCGCAAGCTGAGCCGCGGTCTGGCCAATATCGCCTTTGCCGGGGTGGAGATCATCAAGCAGCCGTCCGAAGTCGGATTCTACGAAGGGGATGCGGCGGCGTTCTCTTACGGTGGAGTGCGCGGTTTCGGCCGCTTCATTTTCCGCATGGGCGCGGGCTTCTGGGAGGTGTTCTCCTTCCCATTCGCGACCAACCGTGGCACCTACAAGCCGCCATATCGCAGCAATATCCCGTGGATCCACGGCGGCTACGAAGAGTTTCCGCCGGAACTCGGTTTCGAGAGCCACTACCGCTACTCGTCCGAGCAGTCGAGCGTCTGGTAGTTTAACCGCTTTTCCTGAAAAGGCTTCCGTCTTCGGGCGGGAGCCTTTTTTTTGCCTATGCCCAATCACCCTCTTTTAAATCTCGAGATCCACGACGTCGCCTTCGGCGGCAAGGGGGTCGCCCGTCATGACGGGAAAGTCTACTTCGTGCCCTTCACCGTCCCGGGTGAAAAGATCACGGCTCGCGTGCTGCGGCAGAAGAAGAACTTCGGCGAAGCGGAACTCGTGGAAGTGGAGACGCCGTCGCCTGATCGGGTCGTTCCGCCGTGCCCGTATTTTGGGATCTGCGGTGGGTGCAGCTACCAGCACATCGCGTATGCGCGGCAGTTGGAGATCAAGTCCGCGCAGGTCGAGCAGACGCTCCGGCGGGTCGGGCGGCTGGAACATGTGCCGATGCACCCGATCGTCGGCGCGCCGGAGCCGTATGGTTATCGCAATCGCATCCGGGTTCATTCCGAGGGCGGAGTCACGGGCTTTTTTGCCTACGACGCGCGGGTCATCGTCGATATCGAGAAGTGCGAACTCGCCGTGCCCGAGGTAAACCGGGCCCTGCGCCGGCTGCGGGGGCCGCGCGTGGAGGACGGCGACTACTCACTGCGCGCGCCGGGTGGCGGACCCTACTTCGAGCAGACCAATCCCACAGTGGCCGGGCTGATGGTCGAGACGGTGCGGGCGGTTGCGCGGGGCAATGGGGTGCTAGTCGATGCCTATTGCGGGGCGGGCCTTTTCGCCCGGGCGCTCGCCGATCGTTTCGAGAAAGTCGTGGGCATCGAGGCAAATCCCGCTGCCGTCGAGAGCGCGCGGCGGTCGGCGCAACCCCATGAGACCTACATCGCCGGTGAAGTTGGCGCCCACCTCGGTGAAACCCTCTCCTTGCACGACGCGGCGCGGACGACGCTCCTGCTCGACCCACCGAGCGAAGGGCTGGCCCCGCGCGTCTGCGATCTCTTGCTGGGTGGCGCACCCGCCGAGGTCATCTACGTCTCCTGCAACCCCGCCACGCTCGCGCGCGATCTGGCGGCGCTGGGTGGCGGCTACGAGCTCCAAAGCATTACGCCGCTCGATATGTTTCCGCAGACGGCGGAGATCGAAGTCGTCGCGCACCTCACGCGCCGCGGTTAGTCTCCCAAGATGTAGCGTCCATCTTCCGTGACGGTGATGGCCGGCAACACGCGCCGCCGCTCGAAGTATTCGAAGCCCGGTCGCAATTGCGCCCAAAACGCCGCCAGCTCCGGACGCCGCGCGATTTCACTCGCCGCATACTGCTCCCACTCCGGCCCGCTCATGCGGTCCGGGAAGATGTGCACTTGAATCCGGGTCTGGCCCTGCTCATGCGCACCGAGGGCGGCGAGGTAAACTTCTTCGATCGCCTCGTCGCCGAGCGGGGCGCAGCCGATGGTCACGTTGCCGCCGTGAATGAAGATGTCACCACCCGGGTGCTCGCGATCGGATAAGACACGATCGGCCGCGTTGGGATAATTCAAGCCGAGGGAGAGGTGGAACAGGCTCTTCGGATTGAAGCGATCGATCTCGTAAAAACCCTCCGGCACCTGCTTGTCGCCCTCGCGGCGTTTCGGACCAGGCACGCCGGAGACAGCGAGAAGCGAGTAGCGGAACACGAGGCGAAACCGGCCTCCACCGTTGCGCGCCCACAACTCGACCACCGCCTCGCGCTTCAGCCAGCGGAGAAAGATCTCGCCCGGATACTGCACCGCGGCGGCGTGATACTTCTGGCGGATCGCCGCCTCGTGTTGCACGCGGGCCGCGGCGACGCGGTCGATGGAATCGGGAGTGGAAGAAGCGGGATCAGTCACAGGTTCCGCAGGCGCATGCGTTCCCAGCAGCCAGAGCGCGGCGGAGACCGTCGCGGCAAGAAGAGCAGGGGACACTTTGCTCATGCGGGTGCAATCATCGTTGTCAGGCGCTTCCGCTGCCATATAAATCCCGCGATGCAATACCGCCGGTTCGGACGCACCAATCTTCAGATGCCCGTCTTCTCCTGCGGAGGGATGCGCTACCAGCAATCGTGGAGCGACATCGATCCCAAGACCGTCGAGGAAGCCGGCCAGCGCAATCTCGAGGCGACGATCCTGCGCGCGCTGGAGCTCGGCATCAATCACATCGAGACCGCGCGCGGCTACGGCAGCAGCGAGATGCAACTCGGCTACATCCTGCCGCGCCTGCCGCGGGAGAAGATGATCATTCAGACCAAGATCTCGCCTTTCGCCACGGCGCGGGAGTTTCGCGAGACCTTCGAGCAATCGATGCGCTACCTGAAGCTGGAGCAGGTCGACCTGCTCTCGCTGCACGGGATCAACAACGCGGAACTGCTCGACTGGTCGCTGCGCCCCGGCGGCTGTTTCGACGCCGCCCACCAGTTCCAGCGCGAGGGGCGCTGCCGCTTCATCGGCTTCAGCACCCACGCCACGACCGACCTCATTCTCCAGGCCATCGAGACGGACGCCTTTGATTACGTGAACCTGCACTGGTACTTCGTCAACGATTACAACTGGCCCGCCGTGCAAGCGGCCACGAAGCGTGACATGGGCATGTTCATCATCAGCCCCACGGACAAGGGCGGGCTCTTGCAATCGCCGTCGCCCAAGCTCGTCGAGCTTTGCGATCCGTTGTCGCCCATCGCTTTCAACGATCTCTACTGCTTGGCGCGTCCGCAGGTCCACACCCTCAGCGTCGGCGCGGCGCGGCCCTCGGATTTCGACGAGCACGTCGCCGCCCTCGCGCACTACGACCGCGCGGCGGAAGTCATCGCGCCCATCGAGGCCCGCCTGCGCGCGGAGATCGAGCGCGTGCATGGCGCCGACTGGGCGGCGGTATGGAGCGCCGGCTTGCCGAACTACGTGGACGTGCCGGGCGAAGTGAACGTGCAAGAGATCGTGCGACTCTGGCACTTTGCCCGGGCGCTCGACCTCGTGGAGTGGGGCCGGATGCGCTACAACCTGATGGGCAACGCTGGCCACTGGTTCCCGGGCGTGAACGCCGCGAAGTTCGACGAGTCGAAGATCTTTGCCGCCTGCGGAAAGTCGCCTTTCGCCGAGCGCATCCCCGGCATCCTCGCCGAGGCGCACGCACTCCTGCATGGGGAACAGCAGAAACGGCTCAGCCAGAGCGATTAGAGAAGGATGCGATGGTCTGGTGTCCATCGAGGACTTTGACAACGCGGGCCGTCGTGAGAAGTAAGAAGGAGTCCTTTTCTGCATTGAAGCCGTTTCCGATCATCTTCCGTGTCGCCATTCTGCTGGCCTTTGCGCTGGCCGGGGTGCATGCGGCCGAGACACCACTGCCTCTGGCGGCGGCACTCGCAGGCAAGCAGTTGACCGTCGAGGCGAACGGCAACGGCCGCGACCAGCTTTCGCTGACCCTGCGCAATACGTCGCCGTCCGCTGTGACCGTCACCATTCCCGCTGGCCTGATCGCGGAGGGCCGCGAGAAGCCCGACTGCGTGATCGTCCTGCGCAAAGCCGAAGCCAGCATCCCGGCCCAAGGCGCGGTGGACGTCGCGCTGCCCGTCGCGGCACTGTCCTCCAAATCCAGCGACGCGAAGCAACCGTTTGGCGTTACGACCGCCAGCGAACCGCGCCTCGCCCCGCTCCTCGACTACCTTGCCAATCAGCCCGACGCTCCCCGGGCCACGGCCCAAATCACCATCCTCTGCCTGCTCGAAAACATGAGCTACGCCCAGTGGCTTCAATATCTGGCCGGTCCGGCCGGTCCGGTCCCCACTGCTCCTGTGAGCGATCCGCATCCCACGCCGGCGGAAGTGACGCAGGCGGTCGATGTCCTCGGCCTGCTCCGGCAACTCGCTCCGACGCAAACCTTCGCCCTGGCCACCGATTCGGAATTGAAACTCCGCGCCCTGCGCAACCCTTGGTGCCGCGTCAAGGCGATGCAGATCTACGGCTTGAACCTCGGCGACGGCGCGGTGGCGCCGGATCTCGGGCAATTGCTCCACACCAAGCCGGGCGACAATTGTCCCATCTGCCGCCAGCGCGCGCTCATGGAAAAAGCCGCCGGCGATCTGTAGCCGTCACGGTTTCACTTCCACCTCCACCGCCGGCGCTTCGACTTTGAGCTCGACCTGCTGGCTGAAAAACGGATCGTCGAAAATCGCGAAGGGGCCTTTTGCACCGCTGCGCGGCATCGACTTCCGCGCCATGTATTTCAGGGCCACCGGGCCGATCGTGAGTCGTCCCGCCCTGAGGGGCGTCAGGGTCGTCCGGAAGGTCAGAGTGTCGTATTCTTTGCCGAGACGTTCCTCCTTTCCCGTCACCGGCTCCGAGAGCTTCTCGCACGCAAATCCTTCCGGCAGGAAGGCCGGCATGGCCCGCGGTTGCCAGCGCACCCGGCTATCGATCCCCACGCGAAACTCGGCGCGGACCGGCCCATCCACACGGAGATCCTTGGTGGCGAGAATGATCTCGGCGAAGGGCGCCTCTTCGTCTGCCGACTTCGCCGCACCGGCTGCGGGCTCCTCGACGACCAATTTCAAGGGTGGGGTCTGGAAGGTCGCGGCGTCGGCGGACACGGTTTGAGCCGGAATGACAAACGTGCCACTGCGCTCCGGTTGCAGCGAATAGTTGTATCCCCGGCTGGTGGACATCTTTCCGTCCCGGTAGGCCGTGCTTTGCGAACTGCCCAGATATTGCACTTTGCAGCCGTCGATCGCAAAGGGCTTGGGCTGGGGAAAGTCATGCACCTCGTGGGCGCTCACTGTCAGTTTCACTTCCTCGCCCAAATGGATCGAGGGAGCGGACAGCTCCGCCGACACGGAGGCCGTCGTGGGTAGCGACCCGGAAGGCGGTGGGGCAGGGGGCGAAAAGACCGGGGACGGCGACGGGGTCGCGATTTTCGCAGGCGCGCCCAAGGCCGGTAGCACCGAGGCTTGGGCGGCGGCGATGGGAAGGCCTTGCAAGACGAGGCTGCCGCCCTGGACCGTAGCCGTTCCGAACGCCGACTTGAAACGGGCGGGAACCGTCGACGTGAAGCGGACGGCAACGCTCGTTGCCTTGGCAGTTTCAATGGCGGCAAAGGCGATCCCCAAGGCGTGGTAGTCGGGCGCGGCGCGAAATTTTCCACGGGTGATTTCCGCGAGGTGTTTCAGGCCTGCTTCGTCCACCTCCATCTTCACCGAGTGGTAGACCTTCTTTCCGCTGGCGTCGATGATCGGGATGAGAGCAGTGCCATTCTGGCCGAGGGCGATGGCGAGAAACTCGATCTTTTGCGCGGCGACATACTCCGCGGCGGTGGCCGGGGCGATGAAGCCCGAGTTATTATCGCCATCGGTCACCAGCACGAGCACCCGCTGTCGCTCTCCCGGGGTGGCCAACTGGGCGTACCCGGCGATGATCGCCGAGCCGATCGCCGTGCCGTCTTCGCCGAGCCTGCCGACCTTCGCCAGCTCCAGCGCCGTGAGCAACGGAGCGTGATCCAGGGTCGGCGGGCTCAAGACATAGGGCGCACCGGCGAAGACCACGATCCCGATGGAATCTTCCGGATGGCTTTTGATGAACTCGGCGGTCTGGCGCTGGAGAACGGCGAAACGATTGGCCCGGGCACCATCCAATTCGTAGTCCTCGGCCATCATCGATCCGGAAGCGTCAAGCAAGAGCATGATATCTGCCGAGGTGGCGGCCGTAGCGCTGGACGGCGGTGGCTGGACGAAATTCGTCGGCTTCATTCCAGAGGAAATCGCCCAGATGCCTAAGCCCACGACGGTTACGAGTAGGAATAGGGCAAGCACGATGGCGATGAGCGGTCCGCGTGACCGGGTCCTCCGTCGCGGGATCGGTGGGGGCTGCGCCCCGACGCGTGGCGGGGCTCCAGGACCGAACTTATCTGAAGGGGATGAGTGGGGGGTATCGCTCATAAACAGCACTGGGATGACTGGCAGATTCCATCCCGATTGGCGAGGGGGTGGTGGGGTGTCACTCCCGAGGGACGACGCTAAAAGGGGAGGCGTCCGGCAGGTCTTCGCGCGCCAGGATGGTCAGCAAATGGACTTGTTTGTCCTCGAGGCGCAGGGCCACCCGAAAAGGTTTCCATCCGGCCAATTGCTTCTTGAGGGCGGCTACTTCGGCTTTCAATTCTTCGAGTTCGTTCATGGTCGTGGGTTTCTACTAAACGAGTGGGGTGGTGTTGGCGATGATGGGGAGTTTAGGTGTGTTTGGATTTCGGTGGGATCCAGTGGGATCGGTGGGATTATCTCTGTAAAGCGGGTGGGAGAACAGGTGGGATTGGGGTGGGAGAACTGGGAGAACTGGGAGAGGCGACCGCCGAGGGCTGAAAGCGGTAGGCGTCCCGAAGGGACCACAGAACAGTAGCCGCGGGTTGAGCGAGTCCGCGAGCGACCACCCGGGGTACCCTCCCCCCAGGCGGATACTCCAACCGTCCCGGCGAAGCCGCATCTGTTCTGCGGATGGATGGAGGATGCGGCCGGGGGCCGGGACGGTTGGAGCTGCGCCGTTTATTAACGATAACCCCGGGTGGTCGCTCGCAGAACTCGCTCGACCTGGGGCCAACACGCTGGGACGCCTCCGGCGTCTGCCACTCTTCTCGAAGAACATGCTGGGCTGGATTTATCCTCACGCCCGCATTGAAACATAACTCGCGCTAAAAAGTGCCTGTCTCCATTGGCTCTATTGGTTCCATTGCGGAAAATCTTCATTCCGGGCGGGCACCGCCAACGCTTTACGCTCGCGGCGGAATTCGCTACAGCATCGGGTTCCATGTTTTGCCCTCGCATCCCCCGCATGCTTCTCGCCATCGAGCTGGCCTTGCTCGCGTGGACGGCGGTTGGGCGCGGGCAGGGGGATGGAAAGCCGATTTTCAACGGTCGCGACCTCGAGAATTGGGATGGCGACAAGCGCTTCTGGTCGGTGGCGGAGGGCGCCATTCGCGGTGAAACGTCGCTGGCCAGCATGCCGGCCACCAATACCTTCCTGATCTGGCGCGGCAGCGTGCTCAAGGACTTCGAGCTCAAGCTCAAGGTGCGCCTGCGCAACGGAAATTCCGGGATTCAGTACCGCAGCCGCGACCTCGGTAAATGGAGTGTCGCCGGGTACCAGATGGAGCTCGACAACGGCGCCGGCAAATCCGGTTTTCTCTATGAAGAGCGCGGGCGCAAGTTCCTCGCACTCATCGGTGAAAAAGTGGAGATCGACGCGCAGGAAAAGCCCACGGTGCTGCGCCTGTTCGCCGCGAAAAAGGACCTGGTGGCCAGTAAATATTACAAACCGCAGGACTGGAACGACTACCGTATCGTGGCGCACGGCAACCACCTAGAGCATTTTATTAACGGCGTGCAGACCGTGGACGTGGTTGACAACGATTCCAAAGGGCGGAGCCTCGAAGGTATCCTCGCCTTCCAAATCCACGTCGGCCCGCCGATGCTGGTGGAATTCAAAGACATCTTTCTCAAAAGCCTCTAACCTACAGCCCATCCCCATGATTACCCGCCGCCACGTCTTGAAAAATCTCGCGCTCGTCACCAGTTCGGTCGCCCTCGCGCCGGCTCTCCTCCGCGCCCAGGCTCCTGCCGCTCCCGCCGCCCCGGCTGAGGGCGTCTTCAAGCTTCCGCCGCTCGGCTACGATTACGATGCGCTGGAGCCCTTCATCGACGCGGAGACGATGAAGATTCACCACGACAAGCATCACGCCGCCTACGTCAGCAAACTGAACGTCGCCATCGCCGGCGCGCCGGGTCTGGAAAAAAAGCCGATCGAGGAAATCCTCACCAATCTCGACGCCGTGCCCGAGGCCGTGCGCAAGGACATCCGCAACCAGGGCGGCGGCCACGCGAACCATTCGCTCTTCTGGCAGACGCTGAAGAAAAACGAGAACGGCAAGCCCGCCGGTGAACTGGCCAAGGCGATCGACGCCAACTTCGGCGGCTTCGATAAATTTCAGGAAGCCTTCACCACCGCGGCCACGAAGGTTTTCGGCAGCGGCTGGGCCTGGCTGGTGTGGAAGGACAAGAAGTTGACGATTGATTCGAGCGCCAACCAGGACAGCCCGTATTCCACCGGCGGCGTGCCGCTGCTGGGCATCGATGTATGGGAGCACGCCTATTACCTGAAGTACCAGAATCGCCGTCCCGAGTACATCAAGGCCTTCCAGAGCGTCATCAATTGGGACTTCGTGAGCGATCGCTACAGCAAAGCCGCCAAGGCCTGACGCGCGAAGAAACCGTTGCACCATTCTCCCGGCACCGCCTAGACTGGCCCGCATGGTTCAAGCCACCGCGGTTTCGACCGCCAGTGCCGATACATCCGATTTGAAAGCCAGATTCCTGGCCGGCTACCGCTGGATGCTGCTCGCGCGCGTCACGGAGGAGAAAATCGCGGCCCTATATCGCGGTGGTAAAATCACCGGTGGTGTCTTTCTGGGCAAAGGACAGGAAGCGCTTAGCACCGCCACCGGCATGGCGCTGCGCAAGGGCGACATCTTTGCCCCGCTCATCCGCGACCAGGCCGGACGTCTCGCGTTCGGTGAATCGCTCCTCGATTGCACTCGCACCTATATGGGTTCGCGCCTTGGGCCGATGCGCGGACGCGATGGCAACGTCCACCGCGGCCGCCCGCGCGAGGGCATCCTGGCCATGATCAGCCATCTCGGTGCGATGCTGCCGGTGGTGGCCGGTTCACTGCTCGCCCGGCGCTTTCAAGGGATCGAGGGAACGGTCGGTGCCGTCAGCCTCGGCGATGGAGCGACTTCCACCGGCGCTTTCCACGAGGGCATCAACATGGCCGCGGTGGAAAAGCTCCCGCTGGTGCTCGTCATCGCCAACAATCAATACGCCTACTCCACGCCGACCTCCCGGCAGTTTGCCTGCGAGGATCTGGTGGACAAGGCCGTCGGCTACGGCATCGCCGGCCACAGCGTGGATGGCACCGATCTCGAAGCCTGCCTGACCGTGCTGCAACGCGCCGTCGCCGCCGCCCGTGCCGGTGGGGGACCGCAGTTCGTCGTCGCCTCGCTGCTGCGCCTGGTCGGTCACGGCGAACATGACGACGCCAGCTACGTCGATCCCAAGCTGCGCAAGACCCCTCTCGGGGCCGATTGCCTGGAGGTCGCGGAGAAACGGTTGCTCAAGGAGCAATGGGCCGATGTCACTTCCCTGCGTGCCTTGCACGAGGAACTCCAGCGCGAGGTCGAGGATGCCGTGGCCATTACGATGCGCGAGCCCTTGCCCGATCCGAATACCGAAGACTGGTGCCCGCTGGCGTCGCGGCACCTGAGCGATGGGAACCAATGAAGAGAAGGATGAAGGCGGAAGGATGAAAATCCCGGCGACACCGCAATCGATGCGCACGCATCTCTTTGCCATGGTGATTCATCGATTCCGTAATCATTCTCGGAGCTCAGTGTCGCCGATGCGCCCTTCATCCTTCATCCTTCATCCTTCATCCTTCCGATGATCACTTACCTCGAAGCCATCCGCGAGGCGCAGGCCAAGGCGCTCGCCGACGACCCCCGCGTCTACATCTACGGGCAGGACGTTGGCCAGTTCGGTGGTGCGTTCAAGGCGACCAAGGGTCTCGCAAAAGAGTTTCCCGGCCGGGTGCTCGATTCGCCGATCAGCGAGGACGCCATCATTGGCTCGGCCATCGGCGCCGCCATCGAAGGGATGCGCCCGATCGTCGAAATGCAGTTTGCGGATTTCTCCACGGTCGGCTTCAACCAGATCGTCAACCAGGCCGCCACGCTCCACTGGCGCA
The DNA here is from genome assembly GCF_040003245.1 of Chthoniobacter sp. NCBI lineage: Bacteria > Pseudomonadati > Verrucomicrobiota > Spartobacteria > Chthoniobacterales > Chthoniobacteraceae > Chthoniobacter > Chthoniobacter sp. Next base: position 7,411 of record NZ_JBDUCX010000100.1, on the reverse strand, counting down.
CCCAGGTTCCGTGTCCCATCACCATCCGCCTGCCCAGCGGTGGCACCGCGGGCGCCGGGCCGTTTCACTCGCAGAGCATGGAAGCGCTCTACGCGCACTACCCCGGCCTCATCGTCATGACCCCGGCCACGGTCGAGGATGCCTATTCCATGCTCCTCGAGGCTGTGGCGATCGATGACCCCGTCATCTTTTGCGAGCACAAGTATCTCTATTACCATCTCAAGGCTGAATCGCTGCCCACCGAGGCGGTTCCCACTGGCAAGGCTCGCATCGCCCGCCAGGGCCGCGACGCCACCATCGTCACCTACTCGGCCATGCTCCACGAATCGCTGGCCTGCGCCGAGGAACTCGCCACCGAGGGCTGGGAAACCGAAGTCATCGACCTGCGCAGCATCAAGCCCCTCGACACCGACACCATTCTGGCCAGCGTCGCCCGCACCGGCCGTCTGCTCGCCGTGGGCGAAGCCTGGCCGTGGGGCGGCGTCACCGCCGAAGTCATTGCCCGCGTCGTTACCGATGGCTTCGCCCTGCTCGACGCCCCGCCCATGCGGCTGAACGCCAAAGACACTCCCGTCCCGTATCATCCGAATCTCTGGGGCACGCATCGGCCCACGGCGAAGACGATCGCTGTGGCTTTGCGCCGCCTGTTGTCCGCGTGAAAATTCGCTCCTAACTCTTCATCCTTTCCCCATGTTTCCCGGCATCGCCCGCGTCCCCATCATCATGCCACAGCTCGGCGAGAGCATCGCCGAGGCCACGGTGATTCGCCTCCCATTCGCCGTCGGCGATCAAGTCGAAGGCGACGCTGAGATCATCGAGGTCGAGACGAACAAGGCCACCATGGGCGTCACCGCGCCCTGCTCCGGCCGCGTGGCGGAATTGCTGGTCGAAGTGCAGCAAAGCTATCCTGTCGGAGCGACGCTTGGTTGGCTGGAAGTGAGCGAGGACGAGGCCGCGCGCCTCGGCCTGGATATCGCCATGCCGGGAGCGGTGGAACCTGTCGCCGGGTCCGCGCCGGAATCTTCCTCGCCCGCCGTGCAAGTTGCCCGGGCCACTGTCGAGCCGACCGTCCGCGGCCTGCCCGTGCCCGCTCACGCGGCGGGCGCCAGCTACCTTTCTCCGCGTCTCAAGGCCCGCATGAATGAACTCGGCATGCACGCCGCCGACCTCGCGGGCATCGCCGGCAGCGGGGCCGCCGGGCGGGTCACCATTGAGGACTTCGAGAAGTTCATCAAGAAGCTCGACGAGCATCATCTCAGCCAGGCCTCCACGATGCGGGTCGCCGTGGCCGACGCCATGCGCCGCTCCTGGGCACGCCCGCTGGCCACCGTCGGCATGCCCGTCGCCATCGATTTGCTGCTCGCCCATCGCAAAGCCGCCAACCCCAAGCCCGGCCCGGCCCTTTACGCCCTGCGCGCGCTGGCCATTGCCCTTGGCGAGAACAGTGCGCCCGCCGGTCGCCTCATCGGCGACAAAATCGTCCACCCCAAGGCCATCGACGTCGGATTCGCCGTGGAAGCTGAGGACGGCGTGCTCGTCCCCGTGCTACGCAGTGCGGACAAGACCCCGCTCGCGCAAATGGCTGAGCGCTACAACGAACTCGTGGAACTCGCCCGCCAGCGCCGTCTCCCGGCCAATGCCCAGGGCGGCAGCATTGCCACGGTCACGAATTTCGGCACCTTCGGCCTGGAATGGGCGACTCCCATTCCACTGCCCGAGCAAACCCTCGTCCTCGGCATGGGCGCCGGCCGGGTCGCCCCGCACTGGGACAAGGCCAAAGCCCAGTTCCTGCCGGTCACCGAGGCGCATTTCACCCTCAGCTTCGACCATCGCGTCCTCGACGGCGGTGGGGCGGGGAGGTTGTTGCAGCGGATTGCGGCGCTTTTGCAGGAGCCGGAGAAGCTTTAGGGAAAAGGCAGAACATCCAACATCGAACGTCCAACGCCCAACATCCATTTAGGGACACGCCGTCGACCACGCGCAGACGCCATTGGATGTTGGATGTTCAGTGTTGAATGTTGGATGTCGGAATTTTGTTCAGCAAAATTCTTCAGACACACCGTTGACAACCCCGCCTCCCGGCCTTAAAAACACCGCCCCGCATCCGCCGGGCCAACCCGCTTTTTCCCATGTCCACGACTGAAATCATCCTTACCGAAAAGATCGAGAACCTCGGCGTCGAAGCCGACGTTGTGAAGGTCAAGCGCGGCTACGCCCGCAATTTTCTCGTTCCCCGCGGCCTCGCTCTCGAAGTGACGCCCGCCACCCTCAAGCGCCTCAACCTGCTCAAGGCCAAGCGCGCCGAGCGGGAAGCCAAGGAGCTCAACGAAGCCGACGAACTCGCCCGCCGCATCAACAAGCTCAAGATCACCCTCGAGCTCGAGACCGGCGAAACGGGCAAGGCTTTCGGTTCCATCACCGCCGCGGACATCGCGGAGCGCCTGAAGAAGGAACTCGGCGGCCAGACCGAGGTTGACCGTCACCGCATCCAGCTCGACAAGCCGATCAAGGAGACCGGCGAGCACGAGGTCACGATCAAGCTGCACCACGACGTGGTGGCGAAGCTGACGATCAACGTCAAAGCCAAGGGCGGCGAAGAAGCCGCAGGCGAAGACGAAGACAAGAAGTCCGAGGACAAGGGCTTCAAGGCCAAGCCCAAGGCCAAGCACGCCAAGTAAGCCGCGATGCCAACCGAGGCTTCCAGCAAGACTGCGAAGCCCGCCAAGAAAAGCGGGGAATCCGCTGGCAACGACCTGCGCCAAAAGGCCAGTTATTTGCCAGAAATTCACAGGTTATTACCACAGGCAGCGGACGCCGAGCGGGGTGTCCTGTCTTCCTTCCTCTTATCCCCCCGGGAAATCGGTGCCCTGTGCGGTGAGCAAAAAATAACAGCGGAGCACTTTCACCTCCCAGCGCATGCGTCGATTTACGCATGTCTGATGGAAATGTGGGATGCCGGGAAGCCCATCGATATCATCACTGTCACGCAGATTCTGCGGGATCGAAATCAGCTCGAACAGGCCGGCGGGGCGGCGCTTGTCACCGAGTTATTCACCTTCCTCCCAACTGCCACCAACGCGGAGTATTACGTCGGGATTCTCGTCGAGAAGTTTACCCTGCGGGAAATCATCAAGGTTTGCACCGAATACGCCTCCCGGTGCTACGAGGAGCAGGACGACGTCCCGAACCTGCTGGACTCGGTGGAACAGAACATTTTGCGCATCGCCCAGGCCCGTTTTGATGGGAAGACGGCCAACATGAAGGACCAGGTGATGCAGGCCATCCACGCGATCGAGGAGCTCTACGATCGCCGGGGGGCCATCACCGGCCTGCCGACCGGCCTGGCCGAGCTCGATAAGATGACCGACGGCCTGCACAAGGCCGAAATGATCGTCATCGCCGCGCGCCCCTCCATGGGCAAAACCGCGCTGGCCATGAACATCGCCGAGCACATCGCCCTCGAGGCCAAGCTGCCGGTCGCCGTCTTCTCCCTGGAAATGAGCACCTCACAGCTCGTCCAGCGTCTCCTGTGCTCCCGAGCCCGGGTCAATCTGGGTAGCGTCCGCAACGGCTTCCTCGCCGAGCGCGATTTTCCGGCCCTCACCGCGGCCGCCTCCAAGCTGGCCGAGAGCAAGATGTTCATCGACGACACCCCCGGCCTGTCGATTCTCGAGCTGCGCGCCAAGGCCCGCCGGCTGAAGTCGCAGCACAACATCCAGGCGATCTTCATCGATTACCTCCAGCTCCTCCGCAGCACCTCCCGCCGGGCGCAGGACAATCGCCAGCTCGAAATCGCCGAAATCTCCTCCGGGATCAAAGGACTGGCCAAGGAACTCGACCTCCCGATCGTCGTCCTCGCCCAGCTCAATCGTAACCCGGAGCAACGGAGCGGAGAGAGTAAAGGCCGCCCGCGCCTCAGCGACCTGCGCGAATCCGGCAGCATCGAACAGGACGCCGACGTCGTCGGTCTGCTCGTGCGCGAAGAATACTACGCCGACAACGACGAGGAAAAGGAAGCCGCCACCGGCAAGGCCACCCTCATCCTCGCCAAACAGCGTAACGGCCCCGTCGGCGACGTGCCGCTGACGTTCCTCAAGGAATTCACCCGCTTCGAGAACCGCGCCCGCGAGGCCGACGCCGAGGAGTAAGCGCGGCCGCAACGCCTGCGCCGCAAGTAGAACGACCATGGAGGGCACCGCGCCGTCGGTGCCGTGGCGAAGCCAGCCTACCGGGCAGGCGGCCCGAGAATGTCCTCCGACCATTCCCCCTCGATCTCCGAAACCGGCACCGGCAGGACATGCGTCGGCGGAATGGTCTGCAGCCGGCCATTTTCACTGAACACCTCCAGCGACACGGGATTGTCCGCCGGTGTCTCCCGAAACCAATAGCGCCCCGCGCGCGTCGGCTTTCTCCGTGACCAGAAGACGGATCGTCCCATGCTTACCCCCGATTGGCGCGCCGCTGGCGAACGACGGTATCCCAGCGCCTTTGTTTCTCCGTCGGTCCCTTCGCGGTGAATTTCGGCAGTGTCTTGTTGAGGAGCATATAGACCCGGCTTCCGCTGAAAAGCTCCAGCCCATTGCGGGAGAGCGTGGCGAGTTCGCCGCACAAATCACGTAAAGGACCTTCCGAAAGTTTGCCGACGCGCATTTCCAGAACCGTTGCCGCCACGAATTTCGTCGTGATCGGCACGCGTTTTCCCGAGCCGTCGGGATAGACGCATTGCGTGAGGAAAAACAGCAGCGGCGAGTTCACGAAATTCCGCGACCCGACTGGGCAGGCTTGCTCCAGTTCGTCGATCAAAGCCAAGACTTCGGCGCTTTTGATCTCTCCCACTTTGGTTTGCAGCAGCTCGCTCATTGTCCCTGGTTGTCCTCTGCGATCTTCTTTCAAAACTCGGCGATCCAATCGTGTTCTGGCGCCATGTACGAAGCCTCCACGATGACTGCGATGCCGTTGAAGGTATAGTCTACTTCGTAAATGTCCTTCAGCCGCTGAAGGGCTCGCTCGCCGTCGCCACCCGCCAGCGCTTGCTTCGCTTCGTCATAAAGAGCCTGCAGTCGCCGCCTGGTGGATTCTTTCATTTCCAATACGGGTCACTTCCACGCATCCCGCCACATCTCGGGATACCAGCGGCCTTCGTCCATTTCGATGAGATCGAAGTCGGTCAGCACCGTGCCATTGTCGGGCAATCCGTACTTCTTGATCATCTCGGGGATGAAGCCGTCCGTTTCGTCGTCGTGCCAGCCGCGCTTGCTCATGAAGCTGTTATAGATCAGCACCTGCTCGTCGGTCAGGCGGCGGCCATTGGACTGGCACCATTCGAGTACCTCTGCGTCGGTCCCGCCGTCCAGCACCTGCGCCTTCACGTCCTTGTAACTCACCTCCAGATAACGGCAGGTGCGTCCGTCGAAGCCTTGTCCCAGCATGTCAAAATAGTCCGCTGGAAGTTTGCCGGCGGCGTGCAGCCGGATCTTCGAGCACATCCGCGCGAAATAAAACAGGCGATCGGTCTTTTCGAAACAGCCTTTGATTCCTTCGATTTTCATCAGGTGTGGTTTGGATTTCTGCAAAAGCGACTCTGCATCTTTCTCGTGCCCAAGCTCCAGCTTCGGGGCTGGGATCATGAAACAATACGGATGGCTGCGTGACAAGGTGCGTAGTAAATCGGTCCAAGGCGTCACTGCCGTGCCTGATCCATCTCCGAACTGAATCCCCAATGAGCCGCCAGAAATTCCTCACTCTCACTCCCGAACTCTACGACTACGCCTGCGCCCAGCGCTCCGGCGCCCATGACCCATTGCTCGAGCGTCTGCGCCAGGAAACGGACACCCTCGGCGACATCAGCCGCATGCAGATCAGCCGCGAGCAGGGGAGCTTCCTCGCGCTGCTCACCGCTGCCATCGGTGCGCGCCAGGTGATCGAACTCGGCACCTTCACCGGCTACAGCGCGCTCTGCTTCGCCCGCGCCTTGCCGGAGGATGGCCGGCTGCTCTGCCTCGACCTGAACGCAGAATGGACCTCGATTGCGCGCCGCTATTGGCGCGAAGCCGGAGTCGAGAAAAAAGTCGAGCTGCGTCTCGGTCCGGCCGAAGAGCAATTGCAGAAACTCCCCGCTACCGAGCAATTCGACCTCGCCTTCGTCGATGCCAACAAACCCGGCTACGACCGCTACTACGAGTTCCTCCTCCCGCGCCTGCGCCCCAATGGCCTCCTGCTCTTCGACAACATGCTCTACGGCGGCCACGTCCTCGACCCGCAGGACGACGAGGACGCCCAGGCTCTCCACGCCCTGAACCGCAAACTCGCCACCGATCCGCGCGTCGAGTGCGTCCTCCTTCCCTTCGCCGACGGCATCCAAATCTGCCGCAAGCGCTAAACCTGGGTTGGCAAAGCCGCCGCGCCGCTGGCGGTGCCTTTGGGCGCCGGAGGCGTCACGGAAATCAGCCAGCCGGCGTCAGCCACCGGAACCGATTTATAACAAGCATGTGCCCCAGCGGGGCAGCGGAACTCTGCCGCCCCCTCCGGGGCGGAGTCGTTTCGGTTTCTTTACCGGCGGCTCACGCCGACCGGCTAATCTCCGGCGGCCCTCTGGGCCTATTATCCGACGGCTGGTTCTCACTGCCGCTCCGGACGTGCGAGCTGCTATGAACCCTGTGATGTTTCGCGTATGCTAAAAAAAGAGATCCGCCGCGCTATCTTGCATCGGTTGCCATTCTCGATAGTGCTGCAAATAGACGTGAGGCGACCGCGACCATGGAACGTCGCGCGGGTTTAACTCGCCGGATCATCAGACTTTCCATGAGCCTCATCTCCCTCCAGACCATCGCTGCGGTGCTCCTCGTCTCTTCCGCCGCGCTGCGGGCAGCGGATGTGCCGCCGTCCGCTCCTACGACCCACGGACAGCGCCCTACGCCGAAGACGCCCATGGTGCTCAAGGAGCCCGCAGACTGGCGTCTGGAGACCATGTCCGTGCCGCCCGGTTTTGCGCCAGGCGTGAAGCTCTCCGGCTCGGAAGAGATTCGCTTCGCCCCGGGTATGTTCGACACCACTTCCAGCACCTACTTCACCTGTGCGCTGGCCATCGTGGCCGAGGGCGCGCCAGTGCTCGGCGCGCCGGAGATCAAGGACTTCCTGGAAAGATACTATCGCGGCCTGAGCACCGGTCGGGCACGGCGCAACAAGATGGTGGTCGATCCGACCCAGATGAACGCCGAGGTGACACCGGTACCTGGGACGAAGGACCGTTTCGACGCCGATATCGTCTTCTTCGACTCCTTTTCCGACGGCCGCAAAATCACCCTCCACGTGGAGGCCCAGGTCATCCCCCAGCCCGCCACGAATCGCACCTGCCTGATCCTCCTCGTCTCCCCGAGTGCCCGGGAGTCCGACGTTTGGCCGCCGCTCCGGG
>NZ_JBDUCX010000099.1:0-23287 GCF_040003245.1 Chthoniobacter sp. | reverse complement strand
CGGGTCGGAGGACCGCACGCGCTCGCACTTCGAAGCGCAGGATTTGATGGAACACGGCGGCCTCGCGGCCGGCGGCTGGCTGGGCCGATTCCTGCGCGCGCGCGGGCCGTCGCAAAGTCCGCTGGCAGCAGTCGCGCTTTCGCCGACTTTGCCGGAGAGCCTTTCCGGCGCACCGAGCGCCGCGGCGGTGGAATCGCTCCGCGATTTCGGGATCACCGCCAGCCGCAAGGGCGCGCGGAAGGAGGATTTCGCCCGCGAGCTGGCGCGTCTCTACGCCCTGGAAACGGACGCTTTGCGCACCGCCTCCGATAGCACGTTCGAGGCGCTGAAGCGAATCGAGGCGATCGATACCAATGCCACGCCGGCGAATGGCGCCGTCTACGACCCCAAGTATCCCTTTGCGCAAGGACTGCGGCAGGTCGCGCAACTTATCCGGGCCGATGTGGGGCTGGACGCGGCGAGCATCGATCTCGGCGGTTGGGATACCCATTTCACCCAACTGACGAGCATCGAACCGTTGATGCTCCAGCTCGCCGGCGGCCTCGCCGCCTTCCGGCGCGATCTCGGCCCGCGCATGGCGACGACCACGGTGGTGGTGATGACAGAGTTTGGCCGGCGGGTCGCGGAGAATGGCTCCTTCGGCACCGATCACGGACGCGGCGGGGCGATGTTTGTGATGGGCGGCGGGGTGAAGGGCAAACGCGTGCTCGGTGGCTGGCCGGGCTTGAAGCCGGACATGCTCGAAGGCCCCGGCGACTTGCCGGTCTGGAACAATTATCGCAATGTCCTGGCTCCCGTGCTGACGCAGCATGGCGCGGAGGCGGAGAGCCTGGCGCAGATCTTTCCGGACTTCGCCCTGCAGCCGGTGGGGCTGTATTCGTAGGGGCGTGTTGAGAAAGGTCGAACGCGCGATCAGCAGGTGCGCGTCGGCCCCCTCCTGTCATCCCGAGCTTGCCGAAGGACCTCCAATATCCCCTCTGGCGTCTTACGCGTCGTGGTCATCTATCATCGCGCGTAATCTCTGACGAACTGGTGAAGAAGAAGGATATTGGAGGTCCTTCGGGGCGTTTACCGCCGCTACCAGTGCCGTCGCAAGAGCGACATTACCCTTGCGTGCCCCGCACGGGGCGGAGGTGGGCGAAGCGGGTGGCCCAGTCCTCGGGGAGGCGCTGCGGCTTGCCGGCGGGCATCTGGATAACGGCGAGCATTTGCCGGGAGGTGGCGATGAGCTCGCCGTCGGCGGGGCGGCGGATCTCGAAGGCGCACCAAAAGCGCAGGCGCTCCACGCTTTCCAGGCGGCCGTGGACGATGAGTTGATCGCCCAGTTTGGCCGGGCGCCGATAATCGATCTCGGTGCGCACGACGACCGGAAAAGTCTGCGACGAGGCCATGGCGACGAGGCCCATGCCGAGTTGCTCGGCGAGGAGGGTCCGCGCGATTTCGATGAAGCGCAGGTAGACGATATTGTGGACCACACCGGCGCAGTCGGTGTCAAAAAACATCACCTGGATGGGGGTCTCGATGCGAGGAGTCTCGACGGCGGGCGTTTCGGCAGGTAGGTCTTTCACTTTGCGGACAAGAAACCCACTTTGTTCCAGGTGAACAGCATTTTAGTGCCAGAAAATCAGAACCCACCCGCTCACGGCGCGGCGCGCTTCGTCCCTTTCCTCGTCATTCTCGTGGCGGCGATCGCCTACTACGCGAGCTACTGGCACTTTTGGTTCAATCCGCATGACGAGGGCGGCACCGCCTGCCTCGTGGCGCAGCGGCTGATGCAGGGTGAGCGGCCGTGGGTGGATGTGGAGCCGGGTTACAACATCGGCTGGTTTTATCCCATCGTGGGGCTGTTTCATTTTACCGGGGTCAATTACCTCGCGGTGCGGGCGTGGTTCTTCGCGCTCTCGACGGTGACCGCGCTGCTGGGCTGCGGAATCGTGACGCGGGTGACGGGCTCGCGCTGGGCGGGATTGGCGACGGGGCTGCTGCTGGTGGTGTTCCCGGGATCGCAGTTCAAGAATTACATCCCGCTGGCGGAAGCGGCGAACCTGGCCTGCATCATCCATCTGCTCTATATCGATCCGGTCGTGCGGAGAAAGTGGCTGGCCGCCGCGGCGCTCGGTGGCGTGGTGCTGGGGCTGACCTTCCTCGTGCGCGTGGAGCTGGGCTTTTTCTTCACGGCGATCTGGCTGCTGTTGTTGATTGTCGGACTGCTCGACCACCGGTTGCCGTTCGGGAGGCGTTTCGCGGGAGCGATTTTCGGGGTGGTGGCCCTGGTGCTGGGCGTCGTCGTCGCGCAGGCGCCGGCTTACACCTACCTGAGTGGCCGGGGACTGAGGGCGAACTATTGGGCGGAATATACGGAGTGGTTCGAATTCCTTCGGGCCTCCGCGAACCAGAAGATCGCCCACGAAAAGACGGTTCCGCCCGCGGTCGCCGGCGCTGCGCAACCGCCCGCCGACGCGACCGGGGACGGCGCGACAGCCCAGACGGCGCCGGCGATCCATAACGCCGAGAACGGCGACCGCACGGCACTCCCACGCCGGCCGCTTTCCGCCATGATCGGCAAAGGATGGCGGGAGCGCATCCTCACGTTTCTGACCTACGCGCCGCTGGTGGGATTTGCCGTATTCTTCATCGCCGGCGTGCTCGGCTTCGTGGTGACGGTGCTGCGACGCGAATTTACACTCTCCGCCGTGCCGCTGCTCTGGCTGCTGCTCATCGGCGGCTCGCTAACCACGTTTCCGCAGTTTTTCTTTTTTCGTCCGGACCGGCCGCATCTCTCGGAGTTCATGCCGGGCTACATCATCGCCATGGCGGCATCGCTCTGGCTGCTCTGGCCGCACGGCCCGGTGCGGCCGATGATGCAGCGGGCCTTTGCCGGATTGGTCGCGCTCTTTCTCGGCGGGCAGCTCCTGGCTTTTGCCCTCTTCGCGCTGCAGCATCCTTCGGCCGGCACGATCGTGGCGCGCGCCGGGCGCAAGGCCCGCTTCCAAGGCGAGAATGGTGTGCGCGTGCATACCTCGAAGAAAGAGGCGGCGACTTTGCAAGGGGTCTACGACGCCGTCATGAAGTCCTCTGGTCCCAAGGACTATGTCATCTGCTTCCCCTACATGCCGGGGTACAACATCATGACGAACCGGCCGACGTATCTGCGCAACGTCTACGTCGACAACGCGACGCGCGGCGAGCATTGGGCGGAGAACACGATCCGCGATTTTGAGGAGAAGCGCCCTGCAGTGGTGATCATCGACGACCGGGAGATCAACGGCACGGCGGCGTCGAAGTTCAGCCGCTGGGGCGCGCCGGTGTATGCGTACCTCAAGAAGAACTACGCGGCGGCGGGGAAGTTTGAGACCGTGGAGGTGTTCGTTCCGAAACCGCCAGTGCCCGTTGACCCTGCGCCGGCGGCTGGGCCCGCACCCTCCCCGGTACCCGCGGCTGAACCAGCGCCAACGCCAGTTCCCGCAGCGCCGGCACCTGCAACGCCGGCGCCCGCGGAACCGGCGCGATAACCCGGCTGGGGTTTTATTGCGCGAACGGTGTGATAGGAAACCGGCTCGCTTCCCGAGGCCTGGACGGAACTCATAATGCTGGCCACGAACAAGGCCGTGGCACCGACGACGACTTTGATCATTGGGTAATTTCGTCACCCTCCCCGCCCGGGCAAGGGAACAATCGCGAAATCGGATCAGCGGGCCGCGATGGTCAGTCTGTCGACTGCGCCCGCTTCAGGCGGCGAGCTGCAATGTGTGGAATTCGGCGGCGCCAGCCTGGCACGTGAGGATGGCGTCGCGCCGGGCGCGGGCCTCGTCCAGCGATTTCGTGCCGAGCGATTTGCGGACGCGTTCCTTGGTGATGGGCGTGGGATGCACGACGTAGTGGATGAACCACGTGCCGTTGTTATTCCAGAGATGATGATTGGGATTCTCCAGGTTGGTGCGGAGAGAGAGTTGAGGCATGATGAGTTTTGAGGTTGGGTCGCATCACGGGAGATTTGATTCGCATCGGCAGAGGGCCGGCGCGCACATCGCCTCGCGACCTACTCGGTCACTCGGCTCCACCTTGGTTTCTCCAACCAGGTTGGCAGATCCGGCGGAAATCGCCGAATCACTCGTGATGCATTTACTGCTGTAAAAGAACTGTCGGGAGAATAGCCCGCCGGAACAGGCGTGCAACCGGGAAATTGCTTATGACACAAAACCCGCCCGGCGGCTTGACGCCACCCCTTATCGGGCCTAGCACCGGCACATGCGTTTCCCCTCGATTCTGGCGCTGTTTGTCCTCTGCACCGGCGGCACTTTTCTTCCACCGAATTGTCTGCGGGCGGAGCCGGCGCCGGAGGAGGTTCACGTCGTCAAGGACATCGCCTACAAGTCGGGCGACGCGCTCACGGACTACGAGAAGAGCCGCTGCAAGCTCGACCTGTATCTGCCAGCGAGCGGGGACCATTTTCCGGCGCTGGTCTGGTTTCACGGCGGCGGCCTGACGGGGGGCACCAAGGACGCGGACTCCACCAAGGAGATTTGCCGACGTTTCGCCCGCGCCGGCATTGCTGTCGCCGCAGTGAATTATCGCCTGAGCCCGAAGGCGACCTATCCCGCGTATCTCGATGATTCCGCCGCCGCGTTTGCCTGGGTCAAGACGCACGCCGCGGAGCAACACATCAATCCCGCGCGCGTGTTCGTAGGCGGCCACTCGGCGGGCGGGTATCTCGCCTTCATGCTCGGACTGGATGCCCGCTGGCTGAAACCGTACGACATGGCTCCCAGCGCCATCGCCGGGCTGATCCCGGTGAGCGGCCAGGTGATGACGCATTACACCGTGCGCGAGGAGCGCGGGATCAAGGACCACAACGTCATCAGCGCGGACGAAGCCGCGCCAATCAACCATCTGCACAAGGACACGCCGCCTTTCCTGATTCTCTATGCGGACAAGGACATGCCCGCGCGGCGCGAGGAGAGCATGTATCTGGCCGCCGCGCTGCGGGCCACGGGCAACCCGCGCGTGCAGCAATTACAAATCGACGACCGCACTCACGGGAGCATCGCGGGCAATATGGTGCATCCCGGCGACCCGGCGGCGGAGGCGATCCTCCATTTCATCGCGAACCCAGCCGCAGCGCCGAAGCCTTAGGCCTTGCGCAGCACGATCCCGACGGGGCAGTGATCCGAGCCGGTGATGTGCGGGTAGATGGTGGCGGACTTCAAGCGTTTGCGCAGCGATTCGGAGCAGAGGAAATAGTCGATGCGCCAGCCGATGTTGCGGGCGCGGGCGGTGCCCATCTGGCTCCACCATGTGTAATGTCCGCCGGCTTTCTCGAACTCGCGGAAGGCATCGACGAAACCCCCTTTCACGAAGGCGTCGAAGCCGGCGCGTTCCTCCGGGGTGAAGCCGTGGTTCTTCACGTTGTCCTTCGGGCGGGCGAGGTCGATCTCGGTGTGGGCGACATTGAGATCGCCGCACCAGATGACTGGCTTTTTGCTCTCCAATTTTTTGAGGTAGGCGAGGAAATCGCGGTCCCATTGCTGGCGATAGGAGAGCCGCGTGAGCTCGCGCTTGGAGTTCGGCACGTAGACGTTCACGAGGAAGAAGTCCGCGTATTCCGCAGTGATCACGCGGCCCTCGCGGTCGTGCTCGGCCATGCCGAGCCCGAGGGTGACCGCGAGCGGTTTCGTCGTCGTGAAAATGGCGGTACCGGAATAGCCCTTCTTTTCGGCAATGTTCCAAGAGGCGTGGTACTTGGCCAGTGCCGGTGGCACCAACACCTCCTCCGGCGTGGCCTTGGTTTCCTGAAGGCAAAAGATGTCCGGCTTTTCGCTCGCGATGAAATCGGCGAAGCCTTTCTTCAGCACCGCGCGGATGCCATTCACATTCCAGGAGATCAGTTTCATGAGGGGGCGCACCATGCCAGCCTGAGCCAGGCGAGGCGAGGCCTTCGTGAGGGGCGAATTACAGCCGGATGCCGAGGTGGGAGTAGCCGGTGCGGATCTGTTTCATCAGGTCCGCTTCGGTCCGGCCATCGAGCAGGATCTGCAGCGTCCTTTTCTGGAATTCCGCGCGCGCCTCATCGGATCCGATCACCTCGGGGCGCTTGGGCAGCACAAGATCGCGGCGGTAGGTGAAGCTGCCGTCGGGCTTCACATCCACGCCCGGCTGCTTTTTGAAATCCTCCATCGCCTTGTAGTAAGCCTCGACCGTTTTGCGGACCTCGCCCACTTCGCGGAAGTAGCGCGCGAAGAGCTGGCCGTCGCCCTTGCCATCGAGGTGCATGAAGTAATAGACGAGCAGGAACGAGGTGAAATAGAGCCGGTGCGAGGAGCGGGGATCGCGCTCGAGGACCTCGTTCCATTGTTCGTTGGTGATGGGGAAAAGCTGCTCCAGCGGGTAGGGTTCGGGCACCCCATTCGCGGTGCGCGTCTTGAGGAAGTTGACGTAATCGCGCAGGCCATTCTTCGCCGCGGAAATCCGGAACTGGCCGGTGTGCAGCGGGAGCGTGCCGGTGTATTCGGCGGTGCCTTCCACGACCCATTGCGGGAGGTAATCGAGCGAAAAGCGCATCATCTGGTGCGTGAGCTCGTGGACCAGGGTGTGGGTCTCGAAATTTTCGTCCTTCGCGTAGGCCTTGCCGACGAGCTTGACACCGATGCTCTCGAACGGCACGAGGAACATTTGCTGGCTCGACTTGTAAACGCCGCCGCTGTTCTGCGGGCCGCCGGCGGCGATGTAGGCTTCGCGGTTCTTGAACAGTTTGGCGTGGAAGAGATCGCCGGATTCCGGCTTCGGCTCGACGTGCCACGGCAGTGCCTTGAGCAATTCGTAGGTCGCCTCGAAGTTGCGCGCTACGTCGCGCAGGAGCGCCTGGCTGAACTTCCCCTGCGACTCGAACTCGAAGTGCTGCGTGCGATAGACGTATTTCTCCGCGGCCGCGTCTTCGCTCACGACTTCGGCCTTCACCGCCGCGGTTTCCACGCCGATTTCGTTGGGCATGGCCGTGGAAATCGGCTGCTTTTTTTGCCAATCGACAAGATACTTCTGGTCGTCCCCGCTGAGCTTCGTCGACGGCGCCTGGGCCCGCGAGCCATTGGGCATCTTGAACGTCACTGTGGTGCCGTCGAAGCTCACGATGGACGCCTGGAAGGCGACGCCTTCCGCGGTCTTCCAACTGCGTGGTGGGTCGACGGTCGGAAGCTGCGCGAGCGCGATCGAAGTCGCGCACAACAAGGCCAGGGAGGGGAACAACAGACGCTGCATGAGCGCCACTTAACAGAGATTGATCCGATGGGCAAGCGGCCCACGCCGATGTGGCGGCTGGAATTCATTTCGCGACCGAAAGGCGGGACAAGCGGCAGGCGAGTCCCTACCGTCCGGCCACTCTTCAATGCCATCGAGCGTTCCGCACTCTTCTCCCGATTCGCCCACCGTCGGCCCTGGCCGGGAGCGCTGGTGGATGCTTGGGCTGGTCGTCATCCTCGTGTTCCTCATGGCGCACTTCGCACGCGGCCTGAACCGGCCGTGGGTGGAGGAGGACAACTGGTACGGCGCGGTGTATGCGCAGGCTGCGCACAACAATCTGCGCGCGGGAATGCGGGCCGCGGGTGTCCCGGCGACGCTCTACTTCGGGCCGTTGCCGATTCCGGCGGAGGCCTATTACGTGCATCATCCGACGCTGCTGCCGGTGCTTATCACGGTTTCCTTTGCGGTGTTCGGTGAATCCGAAGCGACGACGCGGCTCGTGCCGATCATCGCTTCGCTGGCCAGTGTAGTGGTGCTGTGGTTTCTGCTGCACTCCACGGCGGGCGCGCGCGCGGCCACGCTGGGCGCAGCGGTCTTCGCGGCGGTGCCGATGGAGTTGCACTACGGCGACATGGTGGATTTCGAACCGGTGCTCACGCTATGGATGCTCGCGCTGCTGGCCTGTCTTTGGCACTGGAAGATGACGGGGCGCAAGCCCTGGGCGGTGGGCGCGGCGATTTTTGCCGCGCTCGCCTTGTGGACAGACTGGCCGGGTTACCTGCTGGTGTTGAGCTCGGCGGCATGGCTGATCTTTTTCGCGCCGCGCGAAATGCGCAGGCTCGGGTGGCTGTTCATCGCGCTGGTGGGGTGCGCGGGGATGCTCTTCCTCTGGCAAATTCGCAGCGTAAATTCCGCGGCATGGAGCGATCTCTGGACCGCTCTCCAGATGCGCCTGGGCAATGCCATCCCGACGAGCACGGCGCCCATCGCCGACAACGCGCCGCGTTTCACGTGGGGCGATTGGACGCACACGGTGATCGGCGATCTGCGAGGAAACTATCTCACCCTCACGTGGCTCTTCGTCGGCTTGGGAATCGCCCGGCTCTCTCGCCAACAACACCGCTCCGACGGCACGCGCTGGCTGGGACTGGCCGCGACCCTGCTGACGATCGCCGGCGTGCTCTACGTCGTGCTGCTGCGCAATGAATCGTTCATTCACGACTTTGCGCCGTTCTATCTCATTGGCGCAGTCGCGATTCTGGCCGGGCTCGGGTTGGATGCGATCTACCAGGCTGGCGAGAAGCTTTCGACCAAGGCGGGGATTGCGATCCAAGGCGCGATCTTGCTCATCGTAATGGTCCTCGGCGCGCTCGGCCTGCAGCGCACTGAAGAGATGCGCTCGCCATATCTCATTCTCGATGGCGTCGCCCGGGAACCGACGCAACTCATCCCTGAACTCGGCACGGTGCTCCAAAAGTCCTTCCCACCCGGCGCGACCGTGCTGGCAAACTTCGACCCCTATGGCAGCTCGCTCACCTACTATTCGCAGCGGCCCATCCTTACTAACCTGCTGACCGTCGAGGATTGGCGGGCCACACTTGCCCAGGAGCATCCGGCAGGCGGGGTGGTCTGGCTCGGCGCGAAGGACGCCCCGAAAATCCTCGCCTCGCTGCCGGGCAATACCCAGCAGGTCAAGGTCGCGGGCTTCGCCTTCGTGCTTTGGCACGCACCGTCTTCCTCTTAGTTGAGGGTCACTGACTCCACCCAAAAAATCTCGCACCTTAAATCACCTTAAGGCGGCTTAAGGCACCTTAAATCGGTTGTTCGGGGGCGGTCGCGTCGGCCGTGGCAGGCTTCTTGAAAATCGTCGCAGTTCATGAGGGGAAGTATGTCATAACATGCGGCAAAATGTGCATGGCTCCATTGGTTCCATTGGCTCTGTTGCGGAAAATTTGCTCCGCGCGCCCAAAAAAGGCGAGCGGCGCCGCGTTTTGATTTTTCCACAAACCGGCTACATTCGACTCGCGCTATGAACAATGTTGTCCCCATCCGCATCGTCGCGGCACTCCTGGCGATCGCGCTCTCGGCATTCGGCTCCGCCCCACTCCATGCCCAGACACTCACCCGCGCCGACGCGCTCCAGGTCGCGGAGAGTTACATCCACCACCAGTGGCAATCCTCGGACAAGAATTTGCGTCACGGCCCGGATTCGCACGGCGTGCAAATTCACACGCCGGATCGGCCGGGCGGCCATGGGTCGCCAGAGGTGGCTTGCTGGGAGGTGGGCGCGAGCAATGCCGGCGTGGCTTACAAGTGGGGCGGCTTCGATACGCCGGAGAGCTTTGACAAAGGGGTGCGGGCGGGGAAGGCGGCGGGCGACGTCTATACGCCGGACGAGCGCCGACTCGGCGGCAATGCGGTGAGCGGCGACGCCGTGGGGATCGATTGTTCCGGCTTCGTTTCGCGCTGCTGGAAACTGCCGCACAAGTACGACACCTCCACCCTCGCGGAGGTGTGCCAGAAATTGCCTTCGCCCGATCAACTCCAACCCGCCGACATCATGAACACGGAGGGTGGGCACGTCATTCTCTTCGTCAAGTGGCTCGATGATGCGAAGACGCGGGCGCTGTTTTACGAGGCCGCGCCCTTTAGCAAGACGCTCAGTTCGGACCGCGAAATCGCGGATCTGAAGGCGGCCGGCTACACGCCGATGCGCTATCGCAAAATTCGCGACTGAGCGTCGCGCGCTATTCCGTGTCCCCGTGGAAGCGGAAGGACTCGCCGCCGAGCAGCGCGGTGCTGAGGACGGAGGGACACCAATACTTTTCCACGTGCTCGACCATGAGCCGGGTGCCCGCGAAGTGAGTCACGTGCGGCCGCTGCTCGGGATTGTACATGGTGTCGGTGAGATCGCGCACCAGGGCGACGTGCTTGCCCTCGCCGACTAATTGCCGGATCGCGAAGGGGCGGCCGAGCACGCACATATTGAGATGCACGCCACAGACCAGCACGTTCTCGATCCCGCGTTGTTGCATCAGATTGTAAGCCTCCGCGCTATCCGTGATCGCATCGCCATCCATGATCTCAATCGCCGCAATCTGCCGTGTCCAGGGGTACGGGTCGCCCTTTTTCCAAGTTCTCGGGCAGTCGCAGCCCCCATCCGTATCATCGATCGGCAACGGCGGTTCCTTCGATGGATCGATGTAGC
Organism: Chthoniobacter sp.; assembly: GCF_040003245.1. Lineage (NCBI taxonomy): Bacteria > Pseudomonadati > Verrucomicrobiota > Spartobacteria > Chthoniobacterales > Chthoniobacteraceae > Chthoniobacter > Chthoniobacter sp. Next base: position 12,846 of record NZ_JBDUCX010000099.1, on the reverse strand, counting down.
ACCATTTCTTCAGCGGGATGGGTGGAGCCACTTCCGGAGCGGATTGCGCCAGCTTGCGCCCGGGATGATCCTGGTAGAAATCCATCGTGTTGCTCGGGCAGTGGATGATGAGCACGCCGCGGGCGCGGGCGGCCTTGGCGAATTCGTTGACGCGCGGCGCCATCTCCCCCACGCGCGCCGCGGCATTGGGGCAGGTGTGGGCGTCCCACATATCGCAAATCACCAGCGCAGTCTGCCGCGGGTTCCAGTCGAGCGTCTTCGTCACTTCCCGAAATTCACCACTGCCGGCCGCGGTCTCCGCGCGTTCCCGCGCGGGCAGATGAAGCACTGTGGTTTCCTGCGCCAGGGCCGAGGCAATACCCCAGGCGGCGGCGCACAAGAGAGAAAGGGAGCGGGGGAGCATGGGTGATAGTTTCCTCTTCACGTGTCCGATGGCAAGGAGCGACGTGGGCGGACCGTGGCGGGAACGAAAAAACAAGCCCGCCATTCTGAGCTTGCGAGCCGAGGCTTTGCGAGACGTCCGTGGTGCCGTGGGGACAACGACCTCTGATATCTGCCTTTCCTCACACGTTTGGCAGAAGGATTACGCTGCGCTTGTGATGGCGGCGGCGCGCAGGATGCCGGAGCGAAATCAGAGGTCCTTCGCAAGCTCAGGATGACAGCTTTTTTTTCGGCGCTCGCGCTAACTTTGGAGCGGCTTCACCACTGGCTTCGCGGAGCTCTCCTCCCGGCGTTCGGTCAAAATGCGATGCAGGGCGTGTCCCAAATCCTCGACGGTGTTGGGTTTCAGGATGAGATCGCGGATGCCGAGACGGCGCGCGCTCTCCGTGTCGTTCGGGCGGATGTAGCCGGTCGCGAGAATGATCGGGATATTCGGCCGGACTTGCAAAATGCGCGCCGCCAGGTCACGCCCGCTCAAGCGCGGCATGGACAGATCGGTGATGATGACATCGAAACGGTCTGGCTCCGCGAGGAAGGCCTCCAGGGCGGCCTCCGCCTCGACAAAGCCGGTCACCTCGTAGCCCAGCCGCCCCAGGACCTGAGTGGTAAGGTAGACCAGCGGTTCCTCATCATCCACATACAGCAGGCGCTCGCCGTGGCCGCGCGGTGGGGGCGCCGACGATACGGCCACCTCCGGCACACCACTCTCCGCCGCGGGAAAATACAGATGGAAGGCGGTGCCCTTGCCCGGCTCGCTGTAGACCGTGATCGCGCCATCGTTCGCCTTCATGATGCCGTGCACGACCGAAAGACCGAGCCCCGTCCCCTCCCCCTGCGCCTTGGTCGTGAAAAACGGATCGAAGATGCGCGCAAGCGTCGCCCGATCCATCCCGCAGCCGCTGTCGCTCACCGTGAGGCGCACATAGCGGCCCGGGTGTAATTCGGGCGAAGTCCGGGCCAGATCGGCATCCACGTCCACCATCGCTTCGCGCACTTCCAGCACTCCGTGCTCGCCCATGGCGTGGCCGGCATTCGCGCCGAGGTTCATGATCACCTGATGGATCTGCGTCGCATCCGCCAGGACGGCGGACGCGTCCGGGACGAACGTGGTGCGAATCTCCATCGTCGCGGGCAGACTGGCCCGCAGCAGCTTCAGCGCTTCCTCCACGACCGGCTGGAGGTGCATGAGCTTGCGCTCCTGCGGTTGCTGCCGGCTGAAGGTGAGGATGCGCCGAACCAGGTCGACCGCCCGCGCACCCGCCTTGCCAATCTCGAGCAGAAAATCGCGTGCCGGGTGATCCTCCGGCAGGTCCTCCAGCGCCAGCTTGGTATTGCCGGTGATGGCCGTGAGGATATTGTTGAAATCGTGCGCGATGCCGCCGGCCAATTGGCCGATGGCCTCCATTTTGTGCGCCTGGAGCAGTTGCGCCTCGATTTTCTTGCGCTCCGTGAGATCGAGCAGCGTGCCGAGGATGGCAGGGCGGCCATCGTATTCCGCACGAGCGCCGTGGACCTCGATATGAACGAGCGTGCCGTCCTTGCGCACCATGCGCAGCCCGTAACGAATGCTCTCGCACTCGCCTTCCAGCCGCCGGCGAATGTTTTCACTGACCAAGGCGCGATCTTCTTCAAAGACGAAATCCAACACGCGCCCCGCCGTCAGTTCCTCGGCCGAATACCCCATGACCTGGGCGAACGTCGGATTGGCGTACACGTACCGGCCATCCTGAATGATGTAGATGCCGACGAGCGATTGCTCGACCAGGCCCCGATATTTGTCTTCGGCGGCCTGCCGGGCTTCCTCGGCCTTGTGCCGGGCGGTGATATCCCGCACCACCGCCAGCGTGCGCAGCGGCCGGCCGGTATCCTCGCGGATGATCGAGGCGCAGATGTTCACCCACACGGCCGTGCCATCTTTGCGCCGGTAGCGCTTCTCGCGGTTGATCTCCGAAATCTCCCCGCGCACCATTTGCTGATGGGCCACGGTATCGTTTTCGCGATCGTCAGGGTGCGTGAGCTGACGAAAGGTCATCCCCAGCAGCTCTTCCTCGGAGTAGCCGGTGATCTCGCAAAATCTCGGGTTCACGCGCAGGTACCGGCCCGTAGCCGGATCCGCCTGCACCTGGCCCACCGCCGTCGAAAGGAAGCTCGCGCGAAAATCCGCCTCGCTGGCCTGCAAGGCGGCTTCGGCAAGCTTGCGTTCGGTGATGTCCACCGCGAGGCCGATGAACCCGCTGATGTTTCCGTGCAGATCGCGCAGTGGGACCTTGTCGGTCTGCAACCAGCGCACACCATTGGTCGTCGCGAGCGGTTCGACGATCCCGAGCTTGGGTTGCCCGGTCGCCGCGATCTCATCTTCATCGCGGGCATATTGTTCAGAATATGGCGTGCCGAGTTCCCGGTCGGTTTTGCCGAGCAGTTCCTCCGCCGGCTTGCCCAGCGTGCGAATCATCGCCGCATTGGCGCGCACGAGACGGTGCTGGCGATTCTTGAAAAAGATCATCGCCGGCACCGTATCGAGGATCATCTGCAATTCCGCCCCCAGCCGGTCCTTGTCCTCCTCGGCCCGGCGGCGCTGGGCGTCGCGCTCCATTTGTTTGAGGGCAAAGGAAATATCACTGGCCATTTCCTCCAGTAGTTTCACTTCCTCCGCATTGAAGAAATTCACCTCGCCGGAGTAGAGCACGAAGCAACCAATGACGTCGCCGTTGTTGCGAATCGGAAAACCCGCCGCCGAGTGGAAATGGCGTTTCAAGGTTTCCTCCCGCCAGGCCTGCAAGCGCACGTCGGTGTGCACGTCGTTGCAAACCACGGTGCGCTTTTCGCGAATGGCGGTGCTGCCGGGACCGCGCCCGAGCGGTTCATCGCGCAGGGAAACCTTCACCCTCTCGAAGAAACCCTCGTCCGCACCGGCGGAAGCCACTGGTTGCACCATCTGCGTGGCCGGGTCGGCGATCCCGATCCAGGCCATGCGGAATTCCCCCAATTCCACGGCGATCTCGCAGATGCGCTTGAGCAGCGGCCCCCGCTCGGAGATGTGCACGATGCTCTGGTTGCACTGGCTCAAGACGGCGTAGAGCCGCTCCCGATGCACGATTTTTTCCTGCGCCCGGTGGAGGGCCCGGGCACTGAACCACAGGAGCACGGTCACGGCGATCCAGGCCGCCGCCCCGGCCAGGACAAAGACCAGCGTGGGGGTGGCCTTTACCGCGGCCCATCCCGGCACGATCTTTTCCCAAGCGGGCAAATGGAACGCCCAGGTCAGCAAGACGCCGATCCCGGCCACGGCGAGAAGGAGGCTCGACGCTTCAGCCAGCTTTTTCAGCCACGCAGCCGATGAGATGCCGGTCCGGGGGGGCATGCGCTACAGCCATATCGCCATCGTTCCCACACGTCCAATAACAACTCCGGCCAGACCGGCAATCGTCCGCCCGCGGATCGGCCCAGCGCTGCCGGTGTTCATCATGCGGATTTCGACCGTTCAATCGTGCCGCACGAGTTTCCAGTCGAACTGCAATTGCGGCGTCACTTCGCTGAAGTTCCGGAAATCGACGGGCTTGACGATGTAGGAATTGATTCCCAGCCGCCGGCATTCGGCGTGGTCGCTCTCGAATTTCGACGCCGTGAGGATGACCACCGGGATGTTCTTGGTGCGTTCATCCGCCCGGATCCGACGCAGCACTTCCAGGCCGTCGAGCTTCGGCAACTTCAAGTCGAGCAGGATCACCCCCGGGGGCTTCTTGTCGTGGCGATCGGCATAGATGCCTTTGGCGAACAGAAAATCCAGCGCCGCCATGCCGTCGTGCACGACGTGCACGGGATTCACAATCCGCGCCCGCTTGAAAGCGCGCTGGGTCAATTCGATGTCGTTCGGTTCATCCTCGACGAGCAGGATCTCCAATTGATCCGCGCCCTCGCCATTGGCCGCTTGCTCGAAGAGCCGCCAGACCGAGAGGCCGAGGGCATGGGCGAGCTTATCGATACTGATGAGCGAGACGTTGCGCATGCCCCGCTCCACGTCGGAAACGTAGGTGCGGTGCAGGCCCGCACGGTCCGCAAGTTCCTCCTGCGACATGCCGAGTTCCGACCGCTTGCTTTTGATGGTCGTGCCGAAAACTGATTTAAGGTCGGCGTCTGTCATGGAGTGAATCTCATTTGGGGACAGAAGTGTAACCCCCTAATCTACAGACGATGAGTGACATTCATAACAATTTATTGCGAGGGCTCCAAACCCTGCCGGGCGGCTAGGGATTTACGGCGTTTTCCTTCATGAGCGCCTGTCGCAACGTCGTCAACAGAGCCTCCGCCGTGTAGGGCTTCGGCAGGAAGTATTTCACACCCAGGCTGGCTACCTCAGCCACCTGCCCATCGGCCCCCAGTCCACTCGCCGCGATGACCGGCAGCCGGGGATTCATCCGTCGCAAGACCTGGATCGTCGCAGGCCCGTCCATGATCGGCATCATCATGTCGGTCAACACCACGGCGATCTCCCCTCCCTGCCCGGCGAAAGCCGCCACGGCATCCGCCCCATCGACGGCCAGCACGACGCGGTAGCCAAAGCTTTCCAGAGTATGCTTCGTAATCTGGCGCACGGACGATTCATCGTCGACCACGAGAATCAATTCGCCGTTGCCCCGGGCAATTCGGTTTTCACTGCCGGTCCAGCTTCCAGCGACGCCCCGGTGTCCGCCGGCAGGTAGATTTTGAATTTCGTACCGCTCCCCGGCTCGCTGGACACTTGAATGAATCCTGCGTGGCTTTTGACGATGGCCAGGGTCGTGGAAAGCCCGAGCCCGGTGCCTTTGCCAATTTCCTTGGTGGTGAAGAAGGGGTCGAAAATCTTTTCCACGATCTCGGGCGCAATCCCAGTCCCATTGTCCTCCACTTGCAGGAGCACGTACGGACCCGGCTTCGCCTCGCCGGTCAACCCGGCGTAATGGGCATCAATTGCGACATTTTCGGCCGCCAGAGACAACCGGCCGCCATTGGGCATGGCGTCGCGCGCATTGACGCAAAGATTCAGCAGCACTTGATGGAGCTGCGTGGGATCTCCCACTACCGTCCACAAATCGTCGGGCTGCCTGGTGTCGATCTGGATGTTCTTGAGGAAGGTTTCGTTGGCGATGTTCTCCATGTCCCGGATGACGTGCTTGACCTGCAGGACTACCCGTGACCCCGCGACCCCGCGGGCGAAGGACAAGACCTGGCTCACCATCGCCACTCCGCGCTGCGCACTGGTCGCGATGATGAGAGCAGATCCTGGCTGTCGGCATCGGGAAAGCGGCCAAGCAATCATTCCCGCGGGCTCCGTCGATTCACAGGATCGTTACCGAAATTTCACGCCGCTTCCGCCGGGTTGTCACCGAGTGACCGTAGAGATGAGAGAGCCGCCCGTGACGGCCACGCACCTCATGAAAAAAGCTCTTCTCATCGTTCCTCTCCTCGCTGCCGCCGCCTGGCCGGTTCAAGCCGGGCTATTCATCACCGAGGTCGATCCCGCGGGCAGCGGCGCGAGCTACGGCGCGGATTGGTTTGAACTCACCAACACCGGCCCGGTCGCCATCGACATCACGGGTTGGAAGATGGACGATAACTCCAACTCCTTCTCGCTCGCCGTCCCGCTGCGCAATGTCACCAGCATTGCCGCGGGACAGTCCGTCATCTTTTTCGAAGGCACCGCCAGTGGGACAACCGATGGCACCATTGCCGCCAATTTCGAGAGCGCGTGGTTCGGCAGCAACCTGCCGGGCGGCTTCACAATCGGAGCTTATGGCGGTTCCGGCGTGGGCTTGAGCACGTCCGGCGACGCGGTGAATATTTTCGACGCCAGCGGCGTTCTCCAAGCCAGCGTGAGTTTCAGCACCGCTCCCACCGGCGCCACTTTCGACAACGCGGCCGGCCTGAATGGGACAGCCATCTCGCAGGCCAGCGTGGCCGGCGCCAATGGCGCCTTCGTCTCGGCTAACACGGCGGAAACGGGTTCGCCGGGGTCCGCGGTTCCCGAGCCTTCCGCCCTCCTGGCTATCGTCGGCGGAGTCGGCGTGGTTTTCCTGCGCCGCCGGCGCCTCGCCTGAATTGGAATTTCCCAGGGTCGCAAAAACGCCGCGGAGGATCCTTTCTCCGCGGCGATTTTTATTGAGCAGAAATTGCCACTCGCCGCTACGCCAGCACGTCTTTCAGCGCTTTGAGCAGCGTCTCCGCGGTGTAGGGCTTGGACAGGAAATGCTTCACCCCGAGGCTCACGGCCTGGGCCACCTGGCCATCGGCAGCCAGGCCGCTCGCACCGATGATCCGCACCGCCGGGTTTATCCGGCGGAGGACCTCGATCGTCGCCGGCCCATCCATCACCGGCATCATCATGTCCGTGATCACCAAGGCGATCTCCTCGCCCTGGCGGGCGTAAATGGCCACCCCGTCCGCGCCATCGATGGCGAGAATGACCCGGTAGCCGAATATTTCCAGCGTCTGCTGCGTGATCTGGCGCACGGACGCTTCGTCGTCCACCACGAGGATCAATTCGCCATTGCCACGCGGCATGGACGCCGCGATCACCGCCTCACTTTCCGGCGAACTCTCGGTCTGGGCCGTGAGATAGACTTTGAAGGTGGTGCCTTTCATGGGCTCGCTATACACGCGGATAAAACCGCCATGGCTCTTGAGGATGGCCAGCGACGTGGAGAGCCCGAGCCCGGTCCCTTTGCCCACGTCCTTGGTCGTGTAAAAAGGATCGAAGATCTTCTCCAACACTTCCGGCCCCATGCCCGTGCCGCTGTCCTTGACTTGCAAGCAAACATATGGCCCGGCTTTGGCGTCGCTGTTCATGCTCATCCCGGCGTACTGCGCGTCCACATCGAGATTCTTCGCCGAGATGGTCAGCGTGCCGCCATTCGGCATCGCGTCGCGCGCGTTCACGCAGAGGTTCAGCAGCACCTGGTGAAGCTGGGTCGGATCGCCCAGGACCGTCCATAGGTCGTAGGGGATGATGGTCCGGATCTGGATGTGCTTGAGGAAGGTGTCGTTGGCAATTTTCTCGATTTCCCGGAGGAGATGCTTGACCTGCACTTCCATGCGGCGGCCTTCGACCCCGCGGGCAAACGACAGGACCTGCCGCACCATGTCGGCCCCGCGATGCGCACTGGAACTGACGATGGCGAGCAACTCCTGGCTCTCCGGATCAGGAAAGCGCATGGCCAGCAGGTCGAGCGACATGATGATCGGCCCGAGCGAATTATTGAGATCATGCGCAATGCCGCCGGCCAGCGTGCCGATGCTCTCGATGCGCTGGGCGCGCAGGGCTTGCTGCTCGAGCTTCTTGCGCTCGGTGAGATCCACCACGAAACAGACCCCCTCCTCCGGGTTGTCTTCAAACGCCGCCGCGCCCAGGAGGATGGCCACGCGGGAGCCGTCCTGGCGAAAGTATTCCTTCTCATACGGCTCGGAGACGCCCTTGACCCTCATCTGTGCCAGGCAGCGTTCGTCCAGATCCACGTATTCCGGCGGGGTCATCGCCACCCAGTTGATGCGCCCGGCCTCCAGTTCCTCCCGGCTGTGGCCCACGAGGTTCAGGAAGGCGTCATTCGCCCCGGTGATGTTGCCATTCGTATTAAAGAAGATCACGCCCTGCGCGTTGGAATCCACCAGCCGGCGAAAGCGCGCCTCGGAGCGTTTCCGCTCGGTGATGTCGTGCAGCACGACTTGCACGGCGGGGCGGCCGTCGTAGACGAAAGGATTGCTGATGCCTTCCACGGGGATCGTGGTGCCATCGAGCCTCTTCCCCAGGATTTCCATCGGGGGGGTGATCCCCTCGCCACCGGCGTGCTGGGCTCGCTTAAGAATCTGGTCGTGGCATTCGTCGGAAATGATTTCCAGCATGGCCCGGCCCAGCAGTTGGTCCAAACGATCGGCGCCAAACAGTTTCAAGGAGGTCGCATTGGCGAAGACGATCTCGCCCTCACAGAGGACGAAATACGCATCCGGCGAGCGCTCGATGAGCAACCGGTAGCGCTCCTCACTTTCGGCCAGGCCCCGGTCCGCCCGCTCGCGCTCGATCGCGTAGCGGATGGCGCGCGGCAGCACATCCTCCGCCATGCGTCCCTTCACCAGGTAATCCTGCGCGCCGGCCTGGACGGCTTTGACGGCGAGGTTTTCGTCGGCCCGGCCCGACAGCACGACGATCGGGATATCCGAGACGGCGGCGTGCAACCGTTCAAAAGTTTCAAACCCATGGCCATCCGGCAGGCTCAGGTCGAGCAGTACGACATCGAAATGCTGCTCTTTCAACCGGGCCAGGGCTTCGCCCAATAGCTTGAGGTGGACCACGGCGAACTGGGTGCCACCGGCGTGCTCCAATTCGTCCCGCACGACCAGCGCGTCCGCCGGGTTGTCTTCCACGAGGAGGACTTGAATGATTTTCGCGTCCATCATTTTAACTCTGATGGCAGCGTGACGATCGAGAACCAGAAATCCTGGATCGTCTGCACCACCTTGGTGAACTCATCGAAGTCGACTGGCTTGCTGATGTAGCAATTGGCATGGAGTCCGTAGGCCCTGCCGATGTCTTCCTCGGATTTCGAGGTGGTGAGAATGACGACCGGGATATTCTTCAGGTTCTGGTCCGCCTTGATCTCGGCGAGGACTTCGTGACCGTTTTTGCGCGGCATATTCAGGTCGAGGACGATCAAGTCGGGCCGGGGCGCGCTGGCATACTTGCCCTGCTGCCGCAGGAACTCCATGGCCACGATCCCATCGGCGGCCACATGGAGGACATTCGGCATCCGGGCGCCAAGAAAACCTTCCTTCGCGATGAGCACGTCGGTGGGATTGTCTTCGACGATCAAAATGATGACCGGTTTATTCGATGGGAGAATGGGCATGCTGTCTATTTCCTTTCCGGGATGGTGAAGCAGAAGGTGGTGCCCTGGCCGAATTCCGACTCGACCCAGATGCGCCCGCCGTGGCGCTCGACCACTTTCTTGCAGATGGCGAGGCCGATGCCGGTGCCTTGATACTCTTCGCGGGTATGCAGGCGCTGAAAGACGAGGAACACGCGCTCAAAATATTGCGGCTCCATGCCGATGCCATTGTCGGCCACGGCGAACGACCAGTCATTGCCCACGAGTTTCGCGCCGACATGGATTCTGGGGGAACGCCCGCCACGGAACTTGAGGGCGTTGCCGATGAGATTCTGGAACAACTGCGCCAATTGCGTCGCATCCCCGCTCACCGTGGGCAAGACATCGCGGGTCACCACCGCGCCACTCTCCCCGATCGACACCATCAAATTCGCCAGCGCCTCGTCCAGCACCACTCCGCAGTCGGTCTGGGCGAACAACTGGGCATGGGTGCTGATCCGCGAATAACCCAGCAAGTCATTGATCAGCGTCTGCATGCGCTTCGTGCCATCCACCGCGTGCGCGATGAATTCATCCGCGCGCGCGTCGAGCTGGCCACCGTAGCGCTTTTTGAGAAGCTGCACGCAACTGGCGACCGCCCGGAGCGGTTCCTGCAGATCGTGCGTCGCCACATAGGCAAACTGCTCCAGCTCCGCATTCGAGCGCGCCAGTTCTCCGTTGATCATGATCAACTCTTCGGCCCGCTCCCCTTTCTCATCGATCTGAAAGGCGAGTTCTTCGTTGGCCGCCAGGCGCTCCGCATTGATCGCGGCGAGCTCATCCGCCCGCTTGCCCTTCTCCTCGACTTGAAACGCCAGTTCTTTATTGGCGGTGGCCAGGGCCTGGCTCACCCGCATGCGTTCCGTGATGTCGCGGATGTTGCAGTGAATCAGACGGGTCGAATCCACCAGATAGGCGTTGCTGATGAACTCTACTTCGACCCGCCGCCCGTCCTTTGTTTCCAAGGGAAGGCCCTCGTAGTGCAACCGGTCGTTGACCTGCAAACCGGCGAAAACATTCTTGGACGCATCCTCTCCCTTGAACGGCCCGATCTCCCACAGCTTTCGTCCTACAAACTCTTCCTGCGAGTAGCCCAGCAATTCCTTCATGAAGGGGTTGGCATCCACGACTTGTCCGGTCCCGGCGTCGAGAATGAGAATGCCGTCCTGCGCCGTTTCAAACAGCCGCCGGTAGCGGAGTTCCGTGGCACGTCTCGTATTTTCATTCCGCGCATTGGCTTCGTCCGTCCGCGCGTTGGCTTCGTCGGTCCGCGTTTCCGCGAGGTCCGTCCGCTCATTGGCCTGAATCTCCAGTGATCGTTGCGTCGTGCTCTCCACCAGATTCGTCAGTCGCGTCTGTGTCTCCCGTTGGATCATATAAATGCAGGCCAGTGCCAGGAACAGCGTCAACCCGCTGGCGCTCACGATGATCGTCAACTGAAGTCGCATTCTCGACCGGTACTGCACTTCGTTGAGCGCCCGTGCGCCTTCCTCGATTTGCAGGTAGCTCGCGATCTCCGTCCGGATCGCATCCATCAGGCGCTTTCCTTCGCCAGTGGCCACCAGCGCCGTGGCCGCTGGCAAGTTCTGGTTGCGGCGCAAGGCGATGACCTTCTCGTTTTGCTGCATGTGGGCGTCAACCAAGGGAACCAACGCAACCAGGTGTTGTTGGGCGGCGGGGATCGCGGTCAGCAGCCGCAACTGTTCCAACTGGCCGCGCACGCGCTCGCGCACGACGAGGTACGGTTCCAGGAAATCTTCTTCACCGGTCAGGGCGTAACCCCGCTGGGCCGTCTCCGCGTCGACCAATGCGGTGAGCAAAGCGTTCGCCTGGCCAATCAGCAGGGCGGAATGCTCCCTCAACTCCGTCGCCATCTCGACCTGGCGGAACGTCCAGAACGACCCAAACGCCACCAGCACGGCCATCAACACCACCCCTACGATCAAAATGGCGGTTCGGTGCCCAGGATTCAGAGCAACGCCGCCCGGCGACGGGCGTTGGGACGGCCTTCCCGTCTCGCCTGGCATCTCTGGAGGATTGCGCCTCTCCGGAGTCTCCAGCGCGGCTACTCCACGCTGCTCCCCGATGGTGTGGGGTTCCAGGGAATCGGTTTGGTTTTTCATTGCGGCGGGACCTTGGCTCACACCGCAACTGAAGTGAGTTTTAGAATTCTATCCGTACCCGCATCCAGCACGATTGATACCCCGGAGGGCGTTTTCGCAATACTGACCGCCGCTTTTTCCCGCCCTCCACCCATAGCGCGGCCCGGAAACAGGGATTCAAGCCTTCTCATTCGTTCCGCCTGTGGGGTGAGAGCCATTATCGTAAAACCACGGAGACGTGGTGTCCCATTACATCGTATTTGACTACCACTTGGGTTTTATCGGCTGGCCGCCACCGGGCAGGCGGGCGCGCCATTCTGGCTTCCTTCCGCCTCCTCCGTAAATGCCATAGGATAGCATTAAGCGGTTTTTCACCGCAGGGTAGCTCCGCAGCCCTGCCGAAAAAAAAGTGCCTTTACCAGCCTTTACTGGCCTTGACCCGCCTAGTTTTACTCTGGTCCCGCCACAAGTCAATCAAGGCAGGCAGCCCAGGCACCTACCGGCAACTCAAGCCATCTTATTGCATCTAATTTGCATTAAACCACTCCCGATCCAATCATCAAAGAACCGCGCCCGTCCCGCCAGAATTTTCCAAAAATTCCTTTCGCACCACTTCTCTCCATCGCGCCCGGATAGTCGCATATTACCCTTCAAAAGTCAAGCTTAAAATGCGGCGATGCCGATGCCTGACTCATTCCTGAGTGGATGAGCAAGGAACTGACCGGAAGAGGCGGAAAGAAGCAGCGCCTACGTGACCGTGTCCACCACGACCTGCCCCGTCGCATTGTAGACCGCGATAGAGGCGCCCTTTTGCATATTCCGAGCAGCGGTCACAGCATTCTCAATCGCCTTGAATTTCCACGTCTCCGGCTTCCCCTTCATGCTGAGGACAAATTCCCCCTCCGCAGTGCAATACACCAAGAATTGAGGAAGCGGCATGCCAAAATGTCAGGGTTAATACCTACATTTGCAACCAGTATTCTGATTTTTCTGTCGTCGACGGTCTCGTCCCGCCCCAAACCGGCCCCGCCCTTCCCCGTCGGAAATACCCCACGAACCCCACCCTTTCCCGCGACTTTACCTTTGCCGGGCAATCGCTACCTTCCGCCCTCCACGCCAGCGCCTGCCTACCATGTCCCTGATGACTTCCGCCCAAATCCGCCAGTCGTTTCTCGATTTCTTTCGCGAGAAACAGCACACCCTCGTGCCGAGTTCCTCGCTCATGCCGGACTCGCCGAACCTGCTCTTCACCAACGCGGGCATGAACCAGTTCGTTCCCATCTTCCTCGGGGAAAAGAAAGCCGACGTGAGCAAGTGGGGCGGCGCCGTCCCCGGCAGCGACACGCGCGCGGCGGATACGCAGAAGTGCATCCGCGCCGGCGGCAAGCACAACGACCTCGATGACGTCGGCC
>NZ_JBDUCX010000098.1:0-23304 GCF_040003245.1 Chthoniobacter sp. | reverse complement strand
TGCGGTCCGCGATCGGTAGCGAAAAATAACGCACATGATGCTTCATCACGACGCCGTCGGCTCGCTTCGAGCCCGGCACCTCCTCCCGGCTCGGGTAGTCGATGAATACATCGCCGGTGTAGAGTTCCTCGACCTGCTTCTGCCCGTCGGCGTGCTCGATGCTCACCTTCATCGCTGGCTTGTGCGAGTCCGCCGCGCCGCCCCATCCCGCAACGCCGCCGAGAAAGTGCAGGTTGCCGATCGGATAGCCCACTGGAATCTCGACACGTTGCGGCATCGTGCCCGCGTAGGTCGTTTCATTCACGCTGTTCTTCAGCACGATAGCGTTGCCTCCGGTGGGTGTGGTGCTCGGGTCGGGCAGGGCGAAGGGGACGCCTTCCACCGTCACGACTCCATAGTGTTTCGGGTGTACGGTATCGTTCAGTGCTTCGCGCGCATTGTAGAGCCCGCGCAAGGTATCGGTCGTGAAGGCGCTCCCGAGATCGAGCGCCCGGTATTTCGTACTGCCGCCGCGCAGGTAGGCGAGAATGTCGCGCAGCGTATCCGCACCGAGCGCCTCGAAGCCCTCGGGCATCAGCGAGAGTCCCGTGTCCTGCCGCGATTTGATGTCGGCGATCTTGACGTCCTGCGACACGCCGCCCGGCAGATGCAGCGTGAGCGCGCTCTCGTTCTCCCGAGCGATGATGCCCATGGCGTACGAGCCGTCTTTCAACGCGATACTCCAGGTGCGGTGCTCGTTGTCGACCACCCGGCTGGGATCGATGATGTGGATGAGCAATTCGTTCGTACCGTGCACGCCGATGCCGTCGAGCACTGGACCGACCTCCTGGCCTTCGCCATTGAGTTTGTGGCAGATCGCGCACGTCGTGGTGAAGGCCACCTTGCCCCTGGCGATGTCGCCTGGCTGACTTTCGATCACGGGCAGCAGCTTGGCGATGATCTCGTCTTTCGCGGGATTCGTCCCACTGCCCAGTTCGGTGATCGATTTCGCCGCGCGCTTCGCGACCGCCGAGTCGGGATGGAGGCGCAGTTTGCTCAGGCGGGCCGGGCCAAGCAGCGCGGGCTTCAGCTCTTTCGATTCGAGAGCGTCGAGCACATCGTTCGCCCATTCCGAGCGCGTGGTCAGCGCATCGAAGAGTGCAGTCTGCGCGGTGGGCGTGAGTTCCGCGAGCTTGGCGACCAGCGGCTTGCCGAGCGCGGGATCAGCGGTGGCCGCGAGTGCGGCGATGGTGTCGAGGCCAAGTTGGCCGGGAGCCGCGACGAAGCCCAACACCGCGGGAATGATGCGAGCATCGGCCGCGCGGGCGTGAACAAGACCGCGGATCTCCACCGCGCGGGCGCTGTCAGACATCTTCGTCTCGCCAAGCGCCTTCAGCTTTCCATCGATCAATCCTGCAACGGTGGGCTTCAATGCGCCCGTCTGGTCCCATGCGACCGCGAAGGGCAGGGCGCCGGTGGAGAGACCAGAGGTCGAAGCGAGCAAAGTCTGCAAAGCCGCGTTCAATCCAGTGGCGTCGGCGGGGGCCGGTGGCAGCTTGTTGGCCGCTGCTTCGAGCACGGCGAGCGCGAGGGGTGCGGCGTCCGGCGAAGCTTTCGCGGTGGCGATGACGACTTTGGCCAGTGCGTCGCTGCCCTGCTTTTCCGCGAGGGACCTGGCTAGCGAGCTGGCAAGATCGAGCAGCGCATTGCTCGGCGCGGCTTTCATCGCAAGCGCGGCCTCCAGCACGGGTCCGGCGTTCGAGGAGGCCACCGCAATGGCGGCGCTGCGCGACCAATCGTCATCGAGCTTCGGCAGCACTGCGAGCAGGGCGGCGGCGGATTCGGTGGTCAGTGGACTCGAGGCCATGGCACGCAGCGCGAGCAACCGCACACGCGCGTCGGAATCATCGAGCAACGTGGCGACGTCGACGGTGTTTTTCACCCCCAGCGCCTCGGCCACGAGCAGCGCGGATTTCCGGACGTCGCTGTCGTCACTTTTCAGTGCCGTTTGCAATGTTTGCGGAGAGAGTTTACCGAGTCGCTCCAGCGCCCACAGGGCCAGGATGCGCGCGGGTGTGAACTGCTCTTCGGTGGCCATCGTCGTGAGTTGCGGTGCCACGTTTGCGGCATCGCTACGATCCATCAGCAAGCGATGTGCAGTGAAGCGGGTGAGTTTGTTCGGATGGAGAAACGTCTTCACCAGCGTCGCGGCGTCGGCCTTGGTGAGGTCCGGGATTGCGAGCGACGTGGCGGCGTCGTGCTGGATGCGATAGATGCGCCCGAAATAGTGATCGCGATCGGGCCGCACGCTCGCCCCCGCCTTGCTATGCTGCGGGCCGCGCGTGTCACTATGGGCCACCACCGGGCAATAGAAATCGAGCACATACATCGCACCGTCCGGGCCGAATTCGACGTCGTTCGGGAAGAACCAGAAGTCATGTGAGCGCAGCCATTCGCGATCGGAAGGGACCGGTTGGCCGGTGAAGGTCGGGCCGTTGGCGGCCAGCTTTTCGCAGTGGATGATGTCGAGGATCGGCTCCGTGCAGAAGACGCTGTTGTTCCATTCCGACGGCCACGCCCCGGCTTCATACACCGTGCTCGCGCAGGCTGCACTGTAGCCGCCGACGACATCGATCTGCATGAACGGCGCCCGGTCGGGCATGTCGGTGCGGATGATTTTGCGTTGGTTGATCACGCTCTCCGCGCTGACCGCCTTGCCGACCTTGCCCGCATTCAAAATCCATTCGGGCAGCACGACGTGTTGCACCGGATTGCCGCTCGTCGCCTGGCCGAAGAGCAGTTCGCCGTTGCTCATGACGTCGCCGCCGAAGCTATTGCCGCCTTTGGAAGAAACCTGCTCGATCGCGCTGCCATCCGGCTTGAAGCGGAACATGCCGGAACCGAGCTGTGCCTTCACTTCGGGATGGGCGACCGATTGCACGCTCGGTCCGCTGCCGGTGTCGGTGTAGATCCAGCCGTCCGGCGCGACGATGAAATGATTCGCCACGAAATGCGTATCGCCCGGCGTGAAGCCCGTGTAGAGCCGCTCTACCTTTTGCGCCGCGCCCTCGCCGTGAATGAAGACGATGTCCGGTTGGTGCACCGCGATGACGCCATCGCCATAGAGACAGAAGCCGGTGACGAGCTCGAGCCCTTCGTAGTAGACGCTTTTTTTGGTGAATTGTCCGTTCGCATCCGGGTTGCTGAGGATGCTGATGCGATCCCGCGCCGGACGGTCGTAATTGCCCGGGACGAGCACACCGGTTTCCTTCCACGGCTCGGTCACCAGCGGGCGGCGGCCGTTCGGATACTCCGGTGTCTCTGCGATCCACAATCGGCCGCGCGCGTCCCACTGCATGGCGATGGGCTTGGTGATGAGCGGTTCGCTCGCAATGGCGGTGGCCTTGAAGCCCGGCAGCAGGTCGAACGACTTCACCGTGTCCGCCGCGAGTCGCGCGCCATCCTTGGGATAGCGCAGCGTCGCCAGATCGTCGTTGCTGCACAGTTCGTCCACGTTCTCGCGCCTGGCCGCCCACGCGATGCCGCGCAGGATGAAGCTGCGAATGCTGGGGTGCTGGAGCGATTCCGCGTTGCCTTGCAAAAGGACGAATGCACGGTGCCTGTCCGCACCTTCGAAACTCCACATCTGCGGCTGGAGATCGTAGACGTTCGCGCGATCGGCGCGCTCTGGCGAATGGGAGTCGGCGCGCTTCGAGGTGACCTTCGCCGTGAAGGCGGAGGCGAGCACGTTGATCGCCTCGTCACGATCGAGGTCGTAGAAAGTTTCGTCATCGAGATCGAATGGCGTGGCGGCCTTGGTGATCGGATGGGAATCGGTGAGCGTGAAAAGCATCAACTTGTTGGCGAACTTGCGGCTCTGGTCCGTCCATGCACCGCCGATCAGCGGCTTCCACCAGGTCGCTTCGCCGGCCCCAATTGCACCGCGCAAGGCTACGATCCCACCGCCCCGTTTGGCGAAAGTTTCCAGCGCATTGCGATGCGTTGCCGCTGTGGGTTGGGGTTCGGCGCTGGCCAGGACGAGCACGTCCGCCCGGGTGAGCGCCGTGTCATCCAGTGTCGCGGCGACCTCCACATCGGCCCCATCCTTCTTGATCAGAGTCGGCAGGCCCGGCGAATCGGCGACGACCAGGACTTTGATCGGCGCGGCCAGCGCGGAAGCAGCGACGGAGAGTGCGAGCAAGCAGGGGAGGAGGCGCGACATGATTTGGTGACCAGTAGACCACATCCTCGTGCTGCCGTTAGCGATGGGTCGCTATGCAGAATCCACATTCGCCGTATGTGCTTCCACATTCCTGCCTCCTGTCATCCTTCGGCAAGCTCAGGATGACAATGGGGCGCGCCTATGGCGCGTCTTTGGTCTTTCCCGTGGCGAGGAATTCCACCACGTCGCGCAGATCGCTCTTGCCGAGCACTTCGCCCATGCCTGGGGGCATGGGGCTCGGGGCGTGGGTGCGTTCCTTGATGTCCGCGGTCTTGATCTTCATGCGCTTGCCGTCGGTGACATTGGTGACGGTTACTTCGTTTGCATCCTCGGCGTTGAGCACCCCGAGAAGGATGTCGCCGTTGTTCAAGGTGAGCAGCACGCTGTCATAGCCGGGCGCGATTTTCGCGTTGGGATCGACGATGCTCTCAAGAATGTAAATGCGATCCATCGCCTGGCTGATCTTGGCGAGGTCCGGACCGACATCGCCGCCTTCGCCTTTCCACTTGTGGCAACGCATGCAGGCGGCCTCGGCCTTTTCGGCGAAAACTTCGTGACCGTGTTTGGCATTGCCGCCCTCGAGGCAATCCCGCCATTTGGCGAGGGTGTCTTTGTCTTGCGCGAGCTTCGTTTCGCGGGCCTCCAGCCGGCGCTTGATCTCCGGGTTGTGGCGTTGCGCTGCGGCTTCGATGAGGTCGAGCCACAGTCCGGGGGCGAGGTTGCGGGCATCGAGCTTGTCGAGTTCCGCGAGAATCACCGTGTCCGCCTCCGGCACGGGCAGCGAGCCGATCGTGGCGAGCGCGGACTGCTTTTCACGCAGTGTGCCCTTCTCGAGCACCGGTGCGTTGAGCTTCACGGCATCGGCGGGTGAGACTTTGGCGGCGAGCTGGCGGGCGGCTTCGAGCAATGGTTTGTCCGTGTCGGAGACCGCCACCTTGATGCCGTCGGCGAGCTTCGCGGACTCCATCGTGCCGAGCGCGCGCAGGGCGGCGGCGCGGGTTTTTCCGCCGAGACTCTTATCGCCCACGACCGAAAGCAGGACGCTCTCGCTGGCGGTCACATGCAAGCCACCGGCCATGTTCGCCGCGGCGAGGCGCAGCGCCTCCGCGGGCTCGCGCATGAGTGCGGGGAGAATCTTGGCGGCGGAGGCCGCCGGCGCCTGCGCGTTGCGCGACCCCGCCAGCCTGTGCCAGAGGCCATTCACGCGGTCGCGATGAAATGGTTCGTTCCACACGCCCAGCGCATCGAGCGCGTCGAGCCGAAGTGTCGACGGCGCCTTGGCGTCGCCGGCGATTTTGGCCAGGCGATGCGCAGCCTCGGCGGTGCCGAGGAGAAAATTGGCATCGATGGCCCGGCGGCTCAGCGGCTCCGGCAGGCCCGGTTTCTCCGCCAGCGCGGCGAGTTTGGGTAGCGCCGCAGGAATCTCCCGATCATGAATCGCGCGCGCGGCTTCGAGCACGAGTTGGGAGTTTTTGTCAGTCAGGAAGCGCGCGACTTCCGGGCTGTGCTGCCGGGTGAGAGCGAGCAGCGCGACGGTGCGGATGGCGTTGGATTCGTTCGCCGCCGCTTTGAGCAGCGTCGGTTCATCGGCCAGCGCCGCGAGCGAAACGACCACCGCATGCCGCACATAAGGATCGGAGTCGTTGTTCAATTCACGCTGCGCGATCAGTGCCGGCACCGCTTCCTTGATGCCCAGCTTGCCGAGCGCCTGCGCGGCAAAGAAGCGCACGCGCGGCTCCGCGTCGGCGAGCAGGCGGATCACCACATCGACTTCACTTTTGTTGCCCGCGTCGCCGATGTACTTCGCCCACTGCGCGCGCACCTCGGGTTCCTTGTCTTTGGCCAGCGCCGCCAGCGTCTTCGAGGCATCGCGATCATGATGATGATGCCGCGCCAACTGCGTGATCCCCCAGATCGCGTGGAGTCGCATGATCACCGGATTCTTCTCCAGCGTCGCGGCCTGCACGAGTGCGTCGAGTTCGCCGCGCTTCACGAGTTCGAACTGCGCCATGAGCCGCACGCGCTGGTCGGCGTGGGCGAGCGAGTTGGCAAGATCCTCGGTGCTGAATTTGCCCGGCCCATCCGCGAGCAAGCGCTTCGTTTCCTGCACCAGCGGGCTGGCATCCACGACCGGATCGTGTACGCGGAAGATCCGCCCCTTGCCCGTCTTCTCCCAGCCGAAGACCCAGTCGAGCACATAGGCTCCACCATTGGTGCTGAACTGCACGTCGCTCGGATACAAATTCCACAGCAGCTTGCCCGTCATCTGCCCGGGCTTGTTGTCCTGGAGCACGTCGTTCGGGTTGTCCACTGTGTAACTCGCGCCCTTCGGCTTCAGCGCAAACGAGCGCACCCCGCCCGGAAAATCCGCGTAGAAAAAATGGTCTGCGTAACCATCCGGAAGTCCCGTGCCCGGATAATGCGCAATGCCTGCGGGCCCGTGCCCGATCAATCCCACCGGCGGCAGCAGCCCGAGGTTCGTCGGGTTGTTGTCGAGGTGCCACATGCCCTCCGAGTTCCACGGTCCGAGCTTCGGCAGGAATTGCCAGCCGATGCGCCAGCCGTAGTCGCCGCCCTCCACCACATGTGTCCAGCGCGCTTTGTCCCCGCCGTCCGCATTGTTGTCGCCGGTGAAGAGATCGCCGAGATCGTTGAACGCGAGCGACTGCGGATTGCGCAGCCCGGTCGCAACGAGTTCCATGTTCGCGCCGTCGGGATCGCAGCGGAATACTGCCCCGCTGTCCGGATTGTCAATCACCTTGCCCTCCTTCGTCGTCACGTGCGCGCCGGTGTCCGCAATCGTCCAGTAGAGCCGCCCGTCGGGGCCAATCTTCGTGCCGTGCATATCGTGGCCGCCGTAGGCCACATGCACGCCGAAGCCCGTCAGCAACTGGTCGCGCGACGCGGCTTTGCCTTCGCGTGCGCCACGGAAATGCCACACGTCCGGGATGCACGCGAGCCACACGTCATCGCCGCGCACCGCCACGCCCGCCGCCGTGCCCGTCTCCAGTGAATGAAAATCCGACACGAAGACATTCGCCGTGTCCGCCTTGCCGGTGTCGTTGCGATCTTCCACCAGCTTGATGTCCTCGCTCTCCACCGCCCAGTCGCGCCAGTCGAATTGCCCGTCGCCATTGACGTCCACGTGGTCCTTGTTCGGCTTGAGCTTCAACTCCGGGTCCAGCGCCTTGTGCAGAAAATTCACGCGATCCTCCACCGTCCGCATAGCCAGCGAATCGTTGAGCCACTCCATGTTCTTGCGAATGTCGGGCGCGGACGTGCGGCGGCGGTGCGTCTCGACGACGAAAGCACGTCCCTTCTCGTCGAAGGCGAAGGCCACGACATTCTCGATGAGCGGCTCCTCGGCCCAAAGGTCGACGCGCAAGCCCGGCGCGACGACGAACTTCTTCAACGCCACGTCGCCGCTATCGGTTGCGGAGACATTTGCCGGGTCGCGGTCCTTCTTGCTCTTGCCATCGCCCCCCTCGGTGGTCTGGGCAAAGGTGAACGCGGGCAGCAGGGTGAGCGAGACGCAGGCGAGACGAAAAAGGCGATTCATGGGCGGGATGGCAGAGTGGGAACTGGAAGATTTACCACGCACTTACCCCGATTCCAGAAACAAGTCGCGCGGCAAGGCGCGAAGCGTTACGCCACCGTCGAAACGGCCGGCTCCGAAACCACCGGCTGTCGCGTGCAGGCGCAGTGATGCCGGTAAAGGAACGTCGCGGCCAGGGCGCCAAACAACAGAGCCGCCGCGCCCATGGCCACGCGCAGCCCGATGAAGTCGGCGAACTTCGTCATCACCAGCCCCGAGAAAGGCAGCACGCCAAAAAAGCTCAACCCCGCCAGCGCCGACACGCGCCCGCGGATGGCATCCGGCGCCCGCTCCTGCACGATCGTATTCGCCAGCCCGAAGACCGTCGAAGTGCCAATGGTGAGAATGACCATCGCCACGATCGCCTCGGACAGATTGCGCGCCATGGAGAGTGCCAGCATCGATACCACGATCGCGCCCACCGCGCCGCGTAGGTAGGCGTTGCGATGATCCGCTGCGATGCGCAGCAGCCAGAGCGAACCCGCGAACGCGCCGAGACCGGATGAACCCATCAGGATGCCGTGTTCACCTGCCGGGATGTGCAGGATATGCCGCGAGTAGAGCGGCATCATGATCATGAAAAAGGGCGAAATGCACACCGTCGCCGAGGCCAGCATGAGAAGCATGGTGCGGGTGGGAGCATCGCCGCGCACATAGTTCCAGCCATCCCGCATGCCCGTCTGGCGCTGCGCTTCCTCCTCCGCGCTGCCCTGGACCCGCGGAGGCAGCGTCGCCAGCGCCACGATCATGGCCACGAAGCTCAGCGCATTCGCGTAAAACGCCGAGGACGTGCCCATCTGGCCGATCAGCCATCCGCCCAGCGCCGGCCCCGCGAGCCGGGTCGCGTGAAAAATCGAGCGGTCCACGGCAATGGCCGAGCGCAGTTGTGGACGCGCTACCAACTCCGGCACCAGAGCCGAAGCGGCCGGCATCTCAAACGCCGCGCTGATTCCCAGGCAGACCCCCGCCGCAATGATATGCCACACCGTCACCGTCCCGCGCGCCACCAGCCAGCCGATCCAGACCGCGATCGCGATCTGCACGATTTGCGTGGCGAGCAGGATGCGGCGTTTGTCGTGCCGATCGGCCAATACCCCGCCCCATGTGGTGAGCAGGAGCATCGGCAGCCCCGAGGCAAAATTCATCAGCCCGAGTGTGAAGGCGCTTGTCGTGAGCCCGGCCACCACCCAGCCCTGGGCCATCATCTGCATCCAGGTCCCCAGCATGGAAATGGTCTCCCCCGCCATATAGCGGGCAAAAGGGCCCCCCTTGAGCAGCGAAAACGGGCTCATTGGAGCGGCCGAATCGGCAGGGGAAGAGGTGGAAGAGGAGTCGCTCACAAGAGTAAATCCACGCCGGGGCAGGCGCGGGACGGAGACTGGAACACAAAGAGATTGACTACTCAAGCGCCTGTTTCATACTCCTGTTTCAAACAAGCATTTGAAACCCATGTTGGTTGTCGCTGAAACCGCCGTTATTCAAGATACCCGCCGCAAGCTCCTGTATGCGGCCGGGGAGATCTTTGCCGAGCGCGGCTTTCATAAGGCCACCGTCCGGGAGATCACCGATCGCGCCGGGGTCAATGTCGCGGCGATCAATTACCACTTCCGCGACAAGGCGGAGCTCTACCGCGCCGTGCTGAACGAATGCCACTGCACCGCCCAGAACCTGGGTGGCCCGATCGAACTCGGGACCGGCACTCCCGAGGAGCGGTTGCGCCATTTTACCGATGGCTTTCTCCATCGCCTGCTCCATCCCGATCGCCCGAAATGGCACGGCCTGCTCATGGCCCGGGAGATGACCGAGCCGACCGATGCGCTCGACATCCTGGTCGAGGAATCCATCCGCCCGCGCGCCGGTGAATTGCAGCAGATCGTCAAGGAGCTCACCGGCGGCAAGCTCTCGCAGGACCGCGAATGGATGATCGGCTTCAGCGTCGTCAGCCAGTGCCTTTTCTACCTGCACGATCGTCCCCTCATCGAGCGCCTTTACCCCAAACTCGCCACCCAACCACCGACCATCGAGGAACTCGTCGAGCACATCTACGCCTTCTCGCTGGCCGCTATCCGCGCCGCCTCATGAACACCCGCCGCCGCTTCAAGAGCCTGATCCCGCCGCACGACGATCCGGAGCATCGCCGCCGGATGCCGGCGCCCATCAGCGCCAACCGCAAGCGCGCCCACAAAGGCGCCGGCGCCGCCTGGCTCTTCGCCGATTTCCTCGCCGCCTGCATGACGCTGCCGCCGGATCAGTTGGCGGATCTGGAGTAGGGGAGGCGGAGGAAAAGGCAGAACATCCAACACCCAAAGTCCAATGGCGCAAGCGCGCGGCGGTGGCGGCTCTTTATTGGATGTTGGACGTTGGATGTTGGGTGTTGGATGTTTGTCCAGATAGCCACCCTTTGCTCTCCAGCCATCTCCATGCTGCTGGCATGAGCCGATAACCAAAGTGGCCCTGCGGCTCGGTAATCATCGTCGCGCCCGCCCACCGCGTCTGTAGTTCGGCTACATCCACCGCCCGGGCGATCGTATCGAACTCCCCCGCCGCCAGCAGCACCCGATCCGCACCGCACAGAGGCTGCCCGTGCAGCGGCGAGATCAGCGAAAAGTGCCGCGCGGGCAACGCGGGCTCGATCCCCACCCGCCGCAACTCCCGCCGCAGCGCCGTCCCGGTGGGCGACTTCCAGATTGCGTGGTCCACATTGACAATCGGCTCGAGCAGCGCGACGAATCGAAAATCCTTCTCCACCGAGGCCAGCAACGCCCCGATCCACCCGCCGTAGCTGCAGCCCCACAAACCAAACTCGCGCACCCCTTTCCCCCGCAGCCACGCCATGAGTTGCCGCAACTCCGCCACGCCTTGCCGCAGCCCCTCGGCATTGCGGACGAGGTCCGACGTGATCGCCAGCTCCCCATTCCGAAAGCCGCGCGGCGTGCGCGAGTAGTGGTAGGGTAGATGCACGAAGCACGCCCCCCAGCCTGCGGCGTTGAAGCGCGCGGCCCATTGGCGGTAGCCGCGGTCGCTCGCCGACATCAGGGCGTGCAGGAAGAGAACGGTCGGAGCTTCGGGTTTTCCCGGCGCGGGGAAATAGACGGCATAGGCGATATCATTGGCGGCATGGCCGCTCGTAATGGGGCTTTGCCAGGCGAGCGAACGTGGTCCGATCCCCTCGGTGTCGAGGATTTCGGCCGGCGCGAGCGCAAAGTAAGCGTTACGGGAAAGCGGAGCGCAGGAATCGAGGTAAGCGGCCAGCGCCTCGCGACTGCCGGGGTGGAGCCGGTGCCGGCGCTGGATGGCAAACATCATCGCGCACATCGCGGTGTCGAGCGTCCGGGCGCTCAGGCGGCGCCAGATCATAGCCGGCCTTTGCGCCGGGCCGGCGGCTGCGGCAGATCCTTTTCCGTGAGCGCAAAGCGCTCCTTGAGTTCCGCATAAAGCGCCCGCAACGCCGCCGCGATGCGTTCCTCAAAAGCCGCCCGCGCCTCCTTGCCTTCGCCTTCGACATACAGCGGCTCACCAAACGCGATCCAAGCCTCGCTCTTGCGGAACGGGATCCAGTTGCGATGCGTGTAGAGCTGGTCACTGCCGATCAGCGCACACGGCACCACCGGCGCCCCGCTCAATTGCGCCAGCCCAGCGAGGCCGGGCTTGAGCGACGCACCTTCCAGCACGGAGTTCGCCCCATCGCGGATGCCGCCCTCGGGAAAAATTCCCACGACCCGCCCGCGCTTCACCCGTTCCAACGTCTCGCGCGTCGCTGCGCGGTCGGCACGCTCGCGGTCCACCGGAAACGTATCCACCGCCTTCATCCACAGCGCCACCGGCCAAGGGTGATACAGCTCGCGCGTCGCCATCCAGTCCAGCTTCCGGAACGCCGCCACGGTGAGAAAAGGCGGATCGAAATGACTGATGTGATTCGAGACAAACAACCACCCGCCGGGCAGGCGCGAACGCTCGCGGTGGAGGACGTGGGTCTTCACGACCACCCCGAGAATCAGCTTCAACAGGAAGCGCGAGATCATGTAGGCGAGCCAGCGCACGGGCGCGCAGGCTAGGGAAGCCGCGCCGCCCGCGCAAAGGGGATTTTGCACCTCACTGCAAGGCAAGCTCCGAGCCTCGCTACTTCCTCTTCTTCGGTGGTTGCTCAATAGCGAACCCTTGCAGGTACGCGTCGCTGGCCTTCACTGCCTGAATCTCTCCCTGGCTGTTCATTACCGTCACGACCCAGCCCAGCATATTTCCGCCGCTCTTGTAGTGCTCATTCGCCGCCTTGGTTACGTGCCCTTCGACATCGCCGCACTCTGCCAGGACGACCTCCGATTTCTTCGAATCGATCGCCAGCGCCTTTTCGCCTTCGCCTGCCCGGAACCAGTTCCCGCTTGTCACGTACCGCCCTACCCAGAACCAATGGACGGTCACATTGGCGAGGACCGGTCCGAGATTCCGGACATTGATCTCTAGCGTCTCGCTATGCGTCGTCGTCTTCCGGGTGGCGTCGGGATTTGGTGCCACGGTATTGGAAAGCGAGCGCCCAGCCGCGACATTGCGCGCGTCGAGCGTAATCGCCGTGACCGCAGGGAGGGGCACCGCAATTTTGGGGATCTCCTTCGAGTATTTTCCGGCTCCGGATGCTGATGCGGCCATCAGAATCGCAGGGAGCAGCAACAATAGAGTGGCTTTCATAGGGGAGAGAACAGGCTCTTGCATATGCTGATGGCGAAAGCACGGCAACGCCGCACCCGGCACCCGCAAGTCGCAAAGGCGGGTCTGCATGTCGGTTCGGCTCAAGTTCGCGCGGATGGCCAGCTCGAAAAAAAACGAGGCACGATTAGGCACGACCAGGCACGATTACTCTGGACTGGCCTCTCCCGGAATCCCGCCGGCGACCCCTTGTTGGGTTGGCTGCGGCTGGAGGCGAAGGGTTGAAGCAGCCGGGTGGATTTCGACCGCTGGAGTGGAGTAATCGGGCTGAGGTTCATGTGCGAAAGTATGGCATGACACGGCGGAAAAAGTGCATTGCTCCATTGGTTCCATTGGCTCCATTGCGGGAAATTCACTCCGCGCGCCCCAAGCAGAGGCCGCAGGAGCAGGATTCCTCCCGGCGTGAGGACACGGCGCCTTGTTTGAATCGCGCTTCCTGGACGGCCAAAAATCTCATCCTTCCCTGCGACACCCCCTAATTCCCAGAGTGGCCGGCGGTTGAATCGCGTGTATCTTTGTCGGCTACTGATGACGCTTCGCCCCTCCTCCTTCCTGATCGCCACCTGTGCCACTCTGGCTGCCGGGTGCCTTTTCGCGCCTGTGGCGATGGCCGAAACGGCCCCCGCTGCCGGGCCGGTGACCCTCAAGGATCACATCAAGCCGGTGCTGGAAAAGTACTGCTTCGATTGCCACAACGACAAGAAGCAGAAGGGTGACGTCAACCTGCTTTCCGTGGCCGATAACCCGAAGCTGGAGGAGAACCGCAAAATCTGGGAAAAAGTGGCCGAGGTCGTGGAAGGGGGCGACATGCCGCCGGAGAAGAAGCCGCAGCCGAACGACTCGCAGCGCGACCTGATGATCAAGTTCATCGATGGCCAGCTTTCGAAATCGGACTGCACGGGCCCGGTCAACCCCGGCAAGGTCACCATCCGCCGGCTGAACCGCGCCGAGTATCAGAACACCATCCGCGACCTCATGGGCGTGGATTTCAATCCCGAGGATTTCCCGAACGACGAGGTCGGTTACGGCTTCGACAATATCGGCGACGTGCTTTCGCTCCCGCCGATGCTCATGGAAAAGTACATGGTGGCGGCGGATGAAATCGTCCACAAGGCCATCGTGCTGGATACCGAGGCCAAGCGGGAAGTGAAGCGCCTGGCGGGCGATCAGTTCCTGGCCAAGGATCCCGCGGCGATTCGCCCCCTGGATAACAAGACCCTCGGGCTCTACCGCGAAGCGGAAGGCGTGGCCAAATACTCCGCGCCGCGTCCGGGTGAATACCTCTTCCGCGTGCGCGCTTACGGCGAGCTCGCCGGCCCTGAACTGCCCAAGCTGGCCCTGCGTGTGGACGGCAAGGAGGTCGCCGTTTTCAATGTGGGCAACGAGGTCAAAGCCAAGAATTACGAGGCGCGGGCGACGCTCCCCGCCGGCGCGCGGCAGATTGCCGTGGCCTTCCTCAACAACTACAACGACGCCAACAATGCCGACCCCAAGCTGCGCGGCGATCGCAATGTCTTCGTCGAGTCGGTGGAGATCCAGACGCCGCCCGGTGGAGCGCCTGCCTTGCCGGAGAGCCACAAGCGCCTCATCACGCGGATGCCACAGCCCGGCCAGGAGCACGAGGTCGCCATGGAGATCATCGGTCGCTTCCTCCCCGAGGCGTATCGCCGCCCGGTGGCCCCCGCGGAAGTCGAGCGCGTGGCGAAGTTCGTGGAACTCGCGCAGAAGAATGGCGGCTCCTTCCTCGAGGGGATCCAGACCGCCTTTCAGGCCGCGCTCTGCTCGCCGAATTTCCTCTATCGCTGGGAACTCGACCCGGCCAGCGCCAAGCCCGGCGACACCCGCGATCTCACCGATTACGAGATCGCTTCCCGCCTTTCGTATTTCCTCTGGAGCAGCATGCCGGACGCCGAGCTCTTCGCCCTCGCCGCCAAAGGTGAACTGCGCAAACCCGAGGTGCTGGAAAAGCAGGTGACCCGCATGCTGCACGACTGGCGCGCGCGCGCCTTGGTGGACAATTTCGGCGACCAGTGGCTCCAGATTCGCAATATCTGGGACGTGGCCATCGACCCCGATACCTTCCCGAAGTGGAAGGACGAATTGAAGGGTGCGATGAAAGAGGAAACCGAGCGTTTCTTCGAGGCGATCATCAAGGAAGATCGCCCCGTGACCGACCTCATCGATGCGGACTTCACCTTCCTCAATGAAGATCTCGCCCGCTACTACGGCATCGAAGGCGTGAAGGGAAAAGAGTTCCAGCGCGTGACCCTGCCAAAGGATTCACCCCGGGGCGGTGTGCTCACGCAGGGCAGCGTGCTGGTCTCCACCTCCACGCCCACGCGCACCTCGCCCGTTATTCGCGGCAAGTGGATCCTCGAGCAAATTCTCGGCACCCCGCCGCCCCCGCCGCCGCCCGATGTCCCGCCGCTCCAGGAGCAAAAGCAGATCAACCAGACCACCTCCGTCCGCCAGCGCCTGGAGCAGCATCGCAGCCGCGCCGAATGCGCCGGTTGTCATGCCAAGATGGACCCGCTCGGCTTCGCGCTGGAGAACTTCGACGCCACCGGCGCCTGGCGCGATAGCGACGGAAAATTCCCCGTCGACCCCTCCGGCAAGCTCACCAACGGCACCACCTTCTCCGGCCCCCGCGAATTGAAGAAAATCCTCAAGGGCGACAAGAAGTTCGTGCGCTGTATCACGCAGAAGATGCTCACTTTCGCCCTCGGTCGCGGCCTGGAGCGCTACGACAAGTGCTCCGTGGATGCCATCACCGCGAAGATCGCCCCGCAGGGCAACCATTTCGCCGCCTTGGTCACCGCGATCGTCACCAGTGATCCCTTCCTGAAACGCCGCCCGGAAGTCGTGGCCAAGAATTGACCCGCTAATTAACGCCCCTTATACCCAACATTGCGCCCGTTTCGGGGTTACCTCAGTACATCGCTTTATGAATCAGCCGCCCGTCCTTCACCGCCGCACCTTCCTGCGAGGCCTTGGCGCCGCCATGGCCCTGCCGATGCTCGAGGCGATGCTGCCCGCCCGCTCGCTGGCGGCTGCCGCGGGCACCGCGGCCAAGTCCCCGACGCGCATGGCTTTCCTCTTCGTCCCGAACGGCGTGAACACCACGGAGTGGACCCCGCTCGCTACCGGCGCGGACTTCGATTTGCCCTACATCCTGCAGCCGCTCCAGCCCTACAAGAGCGAGTTGCTGGTTCTTAGCGGGTTGGCCCAGGACAAGGGTCGCTCGAATAACGACGGCGGCGGCGATCACGCCCGCTCCGCCGGAAGCTGGCTCACCTGCTCGCAGCCGTTGAAGAGCGAAGGCTCGCAGATTCGCGTGGGCATCTCTGCCGATCAAATGGCCGCGCACGCCGTGGGCAACCAGACGCGCTTTGGTTCGCTGGAACTCGGCCTTGAGCCCGGGCGCCAGGGCGGCAAGTGCGATACCGGCTACTCCTGCGCTTATTCCAACAACATCTCGTGGCGCAATGAGTCGACGCCCATGACCCGCGAGATCAATCCGCGCCTCGTCTTCGAGCGCCTCTTTGCGAACTCCGTGCCGAAAGAAGTGAGCGAGGGTCAGAAGCGCCGCGAGATCTACAAAAAGAGCATCCTCGATTTCGTCCTCGAGGACGCCAAGTCCCTGCAATCCAAGGTCGGCGGTAACGATCGCCAGAAGCTCGACGAATATCTCTCCGCTGTGCGCGAGATCGAGCAGCGCGTGGAGGAAGCGGAAAAGGCCGTGGCCAGCGCAAATAGCTCGGTGACCAATGGCTACGAAATCCCCGAGGGCATCCCGGAGAGCTACGAGGACCATGCGCGCCTCATGGCCGACATGATGGTGCTCGCCTTCCAGTCCGACACGACCCGCGTCTGCACCTTCATGCTGGCCAACGAGGGCAGCAACCGCAGCTACAAGAATATCGGGGTGGCCGACGGCCATCACTCGCTCTCGCATCACCAGGGCGACCACGCGAAGCTGATGAAGATTCGCGACATCAATCGTTTTCACATGCAGCAGTTCGCCTATCTGCTCGAGCGCCTGCGTTCGATTCCCGAGGGCGACGGCAGCACCCTGCTCGACCACTCGATGCTCGTCTATGGCGGCGGCCTCGCCGATGGCGACCGGCACGACCACGACAATCTGCCGTTGCTCATGGCGGGCCGGGGTGGTGGCACCATTCAGCCGGGTCGGCATTTGCGCTACGCGCCGGAAACGCCCATGGCGAACCTGCTCCTGGCGATGATGCAACGCATGGGCTCCAAAGAGGATTCATTCGGCGACAGCACCGGACCGCTGCGCGGCCTCGAAGGGTGATGTCCTGGAAGTTCCCCCGGGCGTTGGCTGCCGGGCTCTTTTCGAGCCTGCTCGTGACTGGCGTGCTGGCCGAAGATGCCCCGCCTTCGATCAACAAACTGACGGAGCAACTGGCCTCCAAGGATCTGCCGGCGCGGCGCGAGGCGGCTTTCCAGCTTTTGCACCTCGGTGCCGCCGCCAAGCCGGCGCTGCCCGCCCTGCTCAAGGCGCTGGACGATGACGACAAGCAGATTTGGTCCTACGTCATCCAGGCGATCGCCGCGATCGGGCCGGATGCACAGGAGGCGATTCCGGTCTTGATCGAGCGCTTCGACAGCCGCAAGGGACGCGGCAAGCGCGAACGCGATCTTCGCCAGGGCATGATGCGCACGGCCTACGCGCTGTCGCGCATTGGCGCTCCGGCGGTGCCGCCGCTCATCCAGGCCTTGGGCGAGGGCGACGGGTCGCTGCGGATGGGCGCGACGCGCGCCTTGGGCGCCATGGGACCCGCCGCGCACGATGCCGTTCCTGCTCTGATCAAGAATTTGGCCGACAACCAGGATCCCCTCCGCGACGAATCCGCCCAGACGCTCGCCCTGATCGGCGCTAATGCCGGCCCCGCGCTCGTGACCGCGCTGCAAGATTCCGAGGCCCGTCGTCGCACCGGCGCCGCCAACGCGCTCGCACTGATGAATCCGCCGTTTCAAGCGGGAGCGAAGGACGTCGAGCAAGCGGCGACGAACGAAAAAGACCCGTTGGCGCGCACTGCCTTGCTCGCGGCGCTCCCCAAAACCGGCGTGCCCCCGGATCGCTGTGTGGCGCTAATTCTGCCGGCGGTGACGGATGAGAATGAGACCCTCCGCCACGCGGCGTTGAATGCGCTGCTCAGTAACTCCGCCGTGCGCCAGGCGGCGGTGCCCAAGCTCGCCGCGCTGCTCAAGGACAACAACCCCGCGGTGCGGGAACGCGCCGCCCGGGCGCTCGGCCGGGTCGGTCCAGGCGCGGTTGATGCCTTGCCCACGTTGCTGCAAGCCGCGCGGACGGCGGATGGCGCTCCCGCTTATGCCGACGCGCTCGCGCAAATCGGGCCCAAGGCGCTGCCCGCCTTGCTCGACATTTTGCAGAAGAGCAAACCCGCGGAGAGCAAATGGGTGCTGCGCATCCTCCACAGCTTCGGGCCGCCCGCCGTGCCCGTGCTGGCCGAGGCTCTGAAGAGCAACACCCCGGAAGTCCGCATCGCCGCCGCCAACGCCCTGGCAGAGATGGGCCACGAAGCGGACACGGCGGCAAAATCCCTGTTCGTCTCGACGAAGGATTCCAGCCCGGCGGTGCAGGCCGCGGCTTTCCGTGCGCTCGTTGCGGTCCACGCCGATTCCGGTCGCCTGAAGCCGCTATTGCAGGAAGCCCTCACCGACAAGGATCCCCAAGTGCGGAGGGCCGCCGCCGCGGGCATGGCGGCGCTCGGTGGTGCCGCCGCGCTGGGCGTCGATGGCTTGGTGGATTTGCTTTCCGACGACAACCCGGCCGGGCGCATCGCCGCTGTGCAGGCGCTGGGCCAGCTCGGCGACAAGGCCGCGCCGGCAGTCAACGCCTTGATCTCGCGTCTGGATGACCCCGTCTTGCAGTCGAGTGTCGTCGAAGCCCTCGGGCATATCGGGCCGGCGGCTGCGCCTGCCGTGCCGCGTCTGGTCGAGATGGCGAAGTCGAAGAAAGACGATCAGCGGACCAGCATTCTACCGGTGCTCACCGGGATCGGGCCGGGCGCGAAGGAGGCCTTGCCGTTGATTTATGAAGCCGTGCGCGATTCGGCGCCTGACGTGCGAGCTTCCGCCGCCACCGCCCTGGCCAGCGTGGAGACCGACAACGGCAAGGCGATCACCGTGCTCGCCCCGCTCGCCCGCAGTACCGAATCCGGCAAGGTACGCCGCGCCGTGGCCCATGCGCTCGCCAAGTACGGCCCGGCCGCCAGCGCCGCCGTCCCAGGTCTCATCACCATGCTTGAGAAGGAGACGGAGCGGGGCGAGGCCATGCGCGCCCTCAAGGCCATCGGTGTCAAGAACGTGCCGGACTTGCTGGCGATGCTTTCGGTGAACGACCCGAGGGTGAAGACCTTCGCCTGCGAATCCCTCGGCAGCCTCGGCCCCGAGGCCAAGGACGCCGCGCCCAAACTGCGCGAGGTCGCCGCGCAAGACGGCGCCCTGCGCGCCTCGGCCAACGCCGCCCTCAAGAAGATCGATCCTTCCGCGCCCTGAGCGGGTGGACCGAAAGTTGGCGGAACAGAGTTTTGACCACGGATTGCACGGATGACGCGGATGGGGACGGATTGCTGAAAAAGAGGCCTTTCATCCGTGCCCATCCGTGTCATCCGTGGTCTATCCTCGCTTTTCGATACACCTTCTGAGCGGATTCGCTGGCCTTTCGCGTGGCGGGATGTTTGGAAATCGCGCGTGCTGCTTCGCTACCTCCGCCAACTCGACACCGCCCGCCTCATCCTGTGGTGCTACGCGATCTGGTATGCCGTTGTCCTCGTCCGCTACTTCGATCCGAGTCCCATGCTCTGGCTCACTTCGGTTGGCCTGAGCGGGATCATCGGCTGCGCCTTGCTGCTCAGCACCCGCGCCGCCATCGGCGCCTCGCGCCTGAATGGCTGGGGTATCTTCCGTCTCTTCCTCATGCCCTTCTGCGTCTCGAGCTTCGCCGCCCTCGTGAAAGGTCGCGGATTCATCCTCATCTTCGCCCCCGACCTCCGCGAAAACCTCCTCGCCCTGGGACTGTGCGCGGCCTTCTGCACCTTCGTCGCCCTCCTCCGCCGCGGCCATCGCTAGTCCTTGTCGTGCAAGCTAATCATCCAATCCCTTTCCCTTGAGAATCTGTGGCCGGCATTTCTCCACTCGCGCCTCCCGGGTCTTGGATTGTTTGGCGGCGGAAAAATAGAGGATGTAGGCTCTTTGCCGTCCCGGTGTCAGGGCCTCAAAAGCAGTTTTGAAGGCAGGCGTTTCATCCAATCTGTTTTGCAGTTCTTCCGGAACAGGCTCCGGGTTCTTTTTGAACTCCACTTTCAAACCGGCTTTTTCCGCGGCGATGGCCTCGCGAATGTAGGCTTTCAAGACGGGCTCCATCTTCACGATTTCGCGCACATCGGTGAACGGAATCCGGCGCGCCGCCTGCGTGCTCTCGCCGGGCTTTTCGAGAATATTCTTGGGATCTTTTAACAAGGCGCCTTTGGCAAACAGAAGCGCACAGAATTCCTTGAATCCCTGGAGAATGACGATGTTGCTTTCCTGAAACGTGTAACAGGGTTTACCCCACTTCAATTCTTCGGTCAGCCCGCAGCTCAGAACGATCGTTCTGAATTTTTCCATTTCATCCCGCCACGTTTTGGCTTTGCGGAAAAACGCGTCCACCGTGGGATTCTTGTCTGCTTTGGCATTCATGATGGGTCTGTAAATCGATCGATCCGTGAAACGGGCAAAGGTCTTCTAGTCCAGTTCGTCCAATCTTGCTCGGACCAAATCCTTCACCAACTTTCTATCGATCGTCCAATCGACCGGGATCTGAAAGACATGCTGCTTGACGACAAGCTCTCCCAACCTCGGCTTGAAATCTGCGATGACACGGGGACTCCAGGGTGACAGCGTGAGATGATGCCGGAAGGCACAAAGGCCAAAGACGTATTTCCCGTTCCGGTGGATTTGGGGCACGTTCCAGGAAATTTTGGATTCCAGTTCGGGAAATTGGGCCAGAATGAAATCAATCACCGACCTGAGGGTCCTTGCTTTCGGCGGGTCCAGTGAGGCGAGATAGTCCTCCACGGATTTGAATCTTGGGGATCTCATTTCTTTTCGACGGCAGCGGTGCGCCGACTTTCCATGACCGCCAGTCGACAAACAAGCCCTCCTTGCCACTGATCGCGGGCGGCTTTTGAGGCCCTGCCTCGCAACCGTCGTCTACGCCTTCAGCAGCACCGCCTACTGCACGTCGTTCAGGAGCACCGGGTCGGCCGCCTGCGCCCGCATCTGGGCCATGTTCTTCTGCACTTCGATCATCTCGATCTTCTTGCGAACATCCTCGGGCAGCGCCTTGCGTTGCTCCTCGGTGTCGATTGGGCCGTCGAAGACGGTCTCGCCCTGGGCATTGCGGGCGACGAGCGACCGCTTGCCATCGTGCATGGTCATTTCGACCTCGCCGGTGTCGTCCTTCATCACCAGCCGCGCGTTGGCCATGTTGTAAGTGACGGAGCCATCCGGCTGGAGCAGGCGGATCTGCGCCACGCCTCCGGGCCGCACTTCACGGAGGATGTCTTCCGGCGAAATAGGGGCCGGAGCGGTTTGGGAGGGCAGTCTCGGCAGCTTGGGAATCTGGAAAGAGCGAATATCCGGGGTGGGCGGTGCGCCCGGATGCTCCGGTGGTTCGCCGGTCTGGTCCTTCTGCCAGATCTTCATGCGTTCCTGATATTCCTGCATCTTCTTGTCGTAGGCTTTCATCCGCTCCTGTTGCCGATCGGTCTCCTCCTGAATGCGCGCGCCTTGCTCTTGCAGGCGGCGCGCGAACTCCTGCACGGGTGCGCCCGAATTACCGGAATCACCCTGCATGCGCCGGTACTCCTGGCCCGGGTAGCCCCCCGGTCCCGGAAGCGGGCGGCGCTCGGGAAGCGCGCGCTCATCGATGGTGACCTTCAAGGTCTGCTCCTGCGCCTTGCGGAGCAGCGTGATGGAAGCCTCGGTGCCTTTCTTGAGGGCGCGCACGAGCGTGGAGAACTGGCCCGAATCCACCAGCTGCTGGTCGTTGAATTTCGTCAATACGTCGTTGCGCTGCACGCCGGCCTTGGCCGCGGGGCTGTCGGGCAGGACATCGCTGACCACGAGGCCGAAGCCGTCCGCGAGGCCCAGTTGCGCGGTGAGCACGGAGGGCGGTGGCG
Source organism: Chthoniobacter sp. (assembly GCF_040003245.1). Taxonomy (NCBI): domain Bacteria; kingdom Pseudomonadati; phylum Verrucomicrobiota; class Spartobacteria; order Chthoniobacterales; family Chthoniobacteraceae; genus Chthoniobacter; species Chthoniobacter sp. Next base: position 1,595 of record NZ_JBDUCX010000098.1, on the reverse strand, counting down.
TGGTGATGACGCCGATGTAGGACGTCGGTTTGGAGGGGGGCGGACCCTGCCACCCCGACGGACGGCGCCAGCCATCCGGGCGCCCGTCGCCACCTTCCGGATGGGAAGGGGGGGCATCACCGTGACGGCCGTCCTCCGGAGGGCGCGGGCCTCCGTGATGCCGACCATCGTGACCGGGCGTGGGGGGCGGGGGCGACGGCTTCTGTGGATTCGGCTCGGTTGGGCGATTCGCAGCATCCGGTGCGGGAGCCGCCGGCGGTGGAGCGGGCTTTTGGTCATCCTGGGCCACAGCCAGCGAGGCGCCGAGCGCGAGCGCGGCAGCGAGGAGGAATTGGGGTGCGGTCTTCATCATCATCACGGCGGGTTATTGGAGAGAAACAGGAAGGAGGTAAACGTCCTCGCGCGGCACCTCGAGATAGACGCGCGCCCCGGTGGTGGGGTTGGACCAGGCATGGCGTTCGAGATAGGTGTAGCGCACTTCGCGCGCCGGTCCGTCGTCGGTTTCGACGAGTTGCTCGGAATCCTCCGTCGCCACGAGCTGGTTCGTGGTTTCATCGTGCTCGAAGGTGCTGGTCTGGGCGACCGTCGCTGGGGATTCGGTGGAAGAACTGCCGGTCGTTGCCTCCGTTGGACTGGCCGGTGTTTGCTTCGCCGGTAGCATGGCGAAGATCGCGAGCGCTGCGGCCGCCCCGGCACAGGCCCAGCCGAAATCCCGCAGCAGCACCTGCAGAAAGCCACGCTTCGGAGACGTGAGCCGGCCGGAGTAGGCGCGCGGCTGTCTGACATCCGTTGAAAGTTCTTCGTGAATGCGCCCATGCAGTTCCGCGGAGGGCGCAACAGGCCGCAAGAGCCCGCGGAGGTGGGTTTCAAATTCAGTGTCGTTCATGAGAGTAGGGCTTCATTTCGCGCCGGAGCGCTTCCAAGGCGTAACGATGGCGTGAGGTCACCGTGTTGATCGATTGATCGAGAGCGGTGGCGATTTCCGCGAAAGTGAGCCCGCCCCAAACGCGCAGCACGACCACTTCACGCTGCTCCGACGGCAGTTCACGGAGCGCCGCCTCGACCAGCGCAGCGTCTTCGCGCTGCTCCACGCCGTGGTCAAAGAAAGTGGAATCCTCGCGCAGAACCTCGACGGCCGGATTTGCCTCCCGCCGCAAACGGCGCTCACCGCTGCGGCGGAAATCGAGGGCGCTGGTCCGGACGGCGGCGTAGAGCAGAGGATAGTGTTCCGGGTGGGCGTCGGGCCGATGCTGCCAGAACTTGATAAAAGCCGTCTGCACCACGTCCTCGGCGTCCGTGGGCGTAGGCACCCATTGCCGCGCAAAAAGCAGCAATTTCGGCCCAAGCTCACGGTAGCACGCTTCCCAAGGTGTGGTGTGGTCGCTTTCATTCATGAAGCGGGAGTCTTCAATTGGGGAAACGCCGCCGGGCATGGTTTTTGTCTGGGAGAATTAGACCGGGAAGAAGGTTGCCTGAGGGGGTGTTTTGGCTCGATTCACTGGGTGGATTTTTTTTGCGAGGCTTAAATCACCTTAATGCAGCTTAACCCGGATATTTCATCCTTTCTGCAAAAAGTTAGCGAAGTCCCCGCGGTA
>NZ_JBDUCX010000315.1:0-7016 GCF_040003245.1 Chthoniobacter sp. | reverse complement strand
CGAGCAGATTTTTTACATGCAACAGCGCGGCCTCACCGAAGCGCAGGCGATGAGCCTGAGCGTGAACGGTTTCGTCAACGATCTCGTGCGCCAGTTTCCCATGGAATACAGCGTCGAGCTCAAACGCCTGATCGACCTGGAAATGGAAGGCTCGGTCGGTTGATCGACTGCGCTGTGCATCCTTTCGCCGCCTGAATTCATGAGCACCGCTTTGCTGGAAGAAGACATGACAGAAACGCCCGCCGCGCCCGCCCGACTCCTGAGCGCCGGCCCCGCCGCCCCCGGGCAGGAACCCGCTTGGGAACAATTCACGAAGATCCCGTGGCCGACGCGCACGGACGAACACTGGCGCTTCGCCAACGTCAAGGACCTGGACCTCGGCGCCTACACGCTACCGCAGCCGATCGACGACGCCACGCGCGAGGATTTGCTGGCGCGCAGCCGCGGCATCGAGTCGAGCGCCGGGCGCATGGTCTTCGCCAACGACCAACTGCTCTCGCGGGAAGCCTACTCGGAGCAATTGAACCAGCTCGGCGTGGTCTGGCTGCCGCTCGAGCAGGCGCTGGTCGAGCATCCGGATTTGGTGCAGCAGTATTTCATGCGCGAAGAGGCGATCCTCGGCGGGCAGAAGTTTGCCGCGCTGCATGCTTCGCAAGTGCGCACGGGTATGCTGCTCTACGTCCCGCGCGGTGTGGAGATCGATCTGCCGATCGAAGCATTCCACTGGCTGCACGGCGACAACGGTTCGTGCTTTCCGCATACCCTCATCATCGCCGAGGAGCGGGCCAAGGTGACGGTCGTGGATTACTACGAGAGCGCCGACGGGAATGCGCCCGGCCTGGCTTGCGCGGTCAACGATCTCTGGCTCGGGGCCGGGGCCAGCGTGACCTATGTCTGCGCGCAGAACTGGAGCCGCAAGGCTCTGGCTTTTCAAATCAATGCGACGGTCGTGGGCCGCGACGCGCATGCCCGCACGCTTTTCGCCCAGCTCGGCACGCGCCATCTGCGCAGCGAGAGCGTGAGCCATCTCCGCGGTCCCGGCGGCCGGAGCGACATGCTCGCCCTGACCGTGGCGGACGAGGCGCAGGAAATCGACGCGCGCACCTTCCAAATCCACGAGGCACCGCACACCGCCAGCGACCTGCTCTACAAGAACTCGCTGGACGACAGCGCGCGCACCATCTTCTCCGGCCTGATCCGGGTGGATCCCGGCGCGCACCAGACCGATGCCTACCAAAAGGTGCGCAATCTTCTGCTGAGCGACGAAGCGGAGGCCAATAGCGCGCCCGGTCTCGAAATCGAGGCCAACGACGTGCGCTGCACGCACGGTGCGACCAGCGGCCAGATCGAGCAGGAAGAGCTGTTCTATCTGATGTCGCGCGGCATCTCAAAGCGCGCGGCGCAGAAGCTGATCGTCCACGGATTCCTGCAAGAAGTCGTGGAGCGGCTCGACCAGCCGGCGATCGGCGCGAAACTCGCGCAGTGGGTGCAGGCGAAATTTGCCGCCCGCCCTTAAGGCGAACAAATTCGGCGGAACGCTGTCGAACGATTAAGTGCCTACTATGTTTCCCCAGAACCTCCGCAGAATCGCGCTGATTTTCTTTTTTTGTGCCGCATCCGGCATGGCTTCGGCCGCCGATTGGCCGGACTGGCGCGGGCCCCTGCTCATCAGCTTCGGCAACCAACTGAAGGAAATCCAGACCAAGCTGGAGAAGGCGCCGAATTCGCCGATGCTCCATTCGCAGCGCGGAGATCTCTTTTTGTTCCTCGGCGACTACACAGACTCCATCGCCGATTTTCAGAAGATGATCGAGCTCGATCCCACCCAGGATGCGCAACATTGGCGCCTCGGGATTGCCTATTATTTCGCCGGGCAGTATGCGAAAGCGCAGAAGCAGTTTGAGAAGTATCACTCCTTCGACGGCCATGATCGCGAGAATGGAATCTGGAAGTTCCTCGCCCAGGAAAGGATCGATGGCGTGGCCAAGGCACGAGCGGAAATGCTGACCTATACGGAATTCGACCGCGAACCGTTTCCGGCGCTTTACGAGATGTATGCCGGCAAGCGCACGCCCGATGAAGTGCTGGCGGAAATGGACAGCAAGGGGCTGACCAAGGATCCGCTCGTGGCGTTTGACGGGTACTATTACACCGGCTTGCAGGAAGCGCTGCTGGGGCATCGGCCGCGGGCCATCGAGCTCCTGCGCAAGGCGGTCGATATCATGCCCGGGCCGGAACACGTCTATATGTGGAATATCGCGCGGCTCCAATGGGAGCGCCTGCTCAAGGAACAAGCGGCGCAACCATAACGCCCTACGCGAAACGCACTTCCTTGCTGAGCATCTTGTCGCCGTCGAATTCGAACCACGCGGCGAACTTGCGGCCACCGAGCACCTCGGGCAGCCAGTGCTGGTCGTCCTCCCACATTTCGGCGTAGGGGATTTGGTCGAAATCGAACCACATGGGCGTGGCCTCGACCGTCTCGATGAGATCGCCGGTGAACCGGCGGGCGAGGAAGACGGTGCAATGCAGGCTGTAGCCGTCGGTGAATTGAAAATGGAGCACGCCGCGCTCCTCGAGCTCCGACGGCGTGACGCCGATCTCTTCCTGCGCTTCACGGATGGCCGACTGCAGCGCGGTCTCCCCCGGTTCGATCTTGCCGCCGGGACCGTTGATCTTGCCGGCGCCGAGGCCGCGCTTTTTCCGAATGAGCAGCACACGGCGGTCCTGCACGATGAAGCAGAGATTGGCTCGCTCGCGCGGCTGCCAGCCAGGCCAGATGGCATCCTCAGTTTCGGATTGCGGATTTTCGATTTCGGATTTTGGAGTTTTCAGCGTTGATTACGCGAGATGAATTCCACCCTCGCCCTCCGCATCGCCGCCCTCACCGGATTTCTCGCTGTCGCCATGGGAGCCTTCGGAGCTCACGCCTTGAAAGTGACCTTTCTCGAGAATGGGCAGGGGCACGTTTGGGAAACGGCGGCGCATTACCATCTCGTGCACGCGGTGGTTCTTCTGGTGCTGGCCCTGCGCAAGGAAGTGGCGCGATTGCCTTTTGCCCTGTTTCTGGCCGGCATCACCATCTTCAGCGGCAGTCTCTATCTCCTCGCGGCGACGAATGTGCGGTGGCTGGGTGCGATCACGCCGATCGGTGGGCTCTGCCTGCTCGCCGGCTGGCTGGTGCTGGCGTTCGGACGCCCTAGCGCTGCGTCGTAAGCTTGGCGCCGTCGCCGCCCCGCGCCTTGCCGGCCGCTTCCAGTGCGGCCCTGGCTTCCTTCTGGTAATTCTCGTCGTCGCTGTCCTGGGCGCGAATGCCCAGCGTGTTTTGCCACTCCTGCAAGGCGAGATCGTTCCGGCCCATCTGCTTGTAGACGTGGGCCAGTTCGGCGTGGTGCTTGAGCCGCTGCGGAGCGATCTCCAGCGCCTTCTTGAAGCAGCGCACGGCTTCTTCGTTGCTCGCCTTGGGCATGCCGCCGTAGACGATCGAAGCCAACGCCTTGAGCACGCCGCTCACATTGGCCACGCCCGCTTCCCAGCGCCCGAGCACATGCCAGGCAAAGTCATCGGTCGCGTCGAGCTCGATGGATTTCAGCGTCTCGTCATGGATGACCTTGGAATACTCCAGCTTGGTCTTGTTGCCCACGAAGTCGGTCATGTGCCCGTAGCTGACCGCGAGATTGAGATGCGCCTTGGCGTTCTTCGGGTCCGCCTCCAGGGCGCGGTTGCCATAGTCGAGCGCGAGGCCGGCGATGCGCTTCGCATTGTCCTCCGGCTTGGTGACATCGATCAGGTCGCCGTACTGCTTGGAGATGCGCAGGAGCACGCCGACATTGCGCGGCTCGATGGCCTCCGCCGCGCGCAAGCTGGTCAAGGCCGCGCGGGGCTTGCCTTGTTTTTCCGCGAGATCGCCCTGCTGGACGAGCGAGGTCACCCGTGGGTCCTCGGCGAGGACTTGCATCGCGAACAAAAGCGGAAGAACAGCGAGCGATTTCACGGCTTCCTGAATAAATAGCAGCTTTCGTGAGCGGTGCCCGCCTTCTTTTGTGAAATTCCAAAAAAAGCAGCTTTAGCTGGCTTACGAGACCGGGACGCAGGCGCAGAAAAGGTTGCGGTCGCCCCAGACGTTGTCGATGCGACCGATGGACGGCCAGAATTTGTGCTCGCGCAACCAGGGCGCCGGGTAGGCAGCCTGCTCGCGGGTGTAGGGATGCGTCCAATCGGCGGCGATCAGCGAGTGGGCGGTGTGCGGGGCGTTCTTGAGGACATTGTCCTTGGGATCGGCAGTGCCGGTCTCGACGGCGGACATTTCGCCATGAATGGCGATCATGGCCGCGCAGAAACGGTCGAGTTCGTCCTTCGATTCGCTCTCCGTGGGCTCGACCATGAGCGTGCCGACGACGGGCCAGCTCAGCGTGGGCGCGTGGAAACCGTAGTCCATGAGGCGCTTGGCCACATCCTCGGCGGTGATCTTGTGGAAGCCGCGGAGATCGAGGATGCACTCGTGCGCCACCAGTCCGTTCGCGCCTTTGAAGAGCACCGGGAAATAGGCGTCGAGCCGATGCGCGATGTAGTTCGCGTTCAGGATGGCAATCTTCGTGGCCTCGGTGAGGCCTTCGCCGCCCATCATGCGGATATACATCCACGAGATGGTGAGAATGCTCGCGCTGCCGAAAGGCGCGGCGGTGATCGCGCCGGTCTTCGTGTCGGGACCCCGGCGCTCGGCGGCGGGAAGAAACGGCACGAGGTGCGCGGCCACGCCGATGGGCCCCACACCGGGGCCACCGCCGCCGTGCGGGATGCAGAAGGTCTTGTGCAAATTGAGATGGCACACGTCCGCGCCGATGCGGCCCGGCGAGGTGAGGCCGACCTGCGCATTCATATTGGCGCCGTCCATGTAGACCTGGCCGCCGTGCGCGTGGATCGATTCGCAAATCTCGACGACCGTTTCCTCGAACACGCCGTGCGTGCTGGGATAGGTGATCATCAGCGCGGCTAGGGAGTCCTTGTGCTCATCGGCCTTGGCCTTGAGATCGGCGAGGTCGATGTCGCCGTCGTCGAGACAGCGCACGCCGACGACTTTCATGCCGGCCATGACCGCGCTGGCGGGATTCGTGCCGTGCGCGCTCGCCGGGATGAGGCAGATGTCGCGGTGTCCTTCGCCGCGCGACTGGTGGTATTTGCGGATGGCCAGCAGGCCCGCGTATTCGCCCTGCGAGCCGGCATTCGGCTCCAGCAGCACGGCGGCAAAGCCGGTGATCTCCGCGAGCCATGCTTCGAGTTTTCGGAAGAGTTCCGCATAGCCCGCGGTCTGGCTGGCGGGCGCGAAGGGATGCAGCGCGCCGAATTCCGGCCAGGTCACCGGCAGCATCTCGCTGGTCGCGTTCAGCTTCATGGTGCAAGAACCGAGCGGGATCATCGACGTGGTGAGCGACAGATCCTTCGCCTCGAGCCGGCGGATGTAGCGCAGCATCTCGTGCTCGGTGTGGTGGGTGTTGAAGACGGGATGGGTGAGAAATTTCGACGACCGATTTTCGATGGGCGAGGGGCCCGCGAGCGCAGCGGCTTCGACATCGAAAGCGAAGGGCACGCCGTTATCGAAGACATTCAGCAAATCCGCGATGTCGTCGGCCGACGTGGTCTCATCGACCGCGATCCCGACGGTGTGCTCATCGAGCTTGCGCAGATTGAGGCCGCGCTCCGCGGCGAGCGAAATGAATAGGTCCGCCTCGCGGTTACCGCGGCTGACGCGCAAGGTATCGAAGAACGGCCCGGCCACTTCAAACCCGAGTTGACGCAGGCCGACGGCGAGCGTCTCGGCGAGCGCATGCACGCGGCGGGCGATCCGCTTCAACCCATCCGGGCCATGATAGACGGCATACATCGACGCCATGACCGCGAGGAGCACCTGCGCTGTGCAGATGTTGCTCGTCGCCTTGTCGCGGCGGATGTGCTGCTCGCGTGTTTGCAGCGAAAGGCGATAGGCCGGCTTGCCGTGCACATCCTTGCTCACGCCGATGAGCCGGCCAGGAAGCAGGCGTTTGTGCGCATCGCGCGTCGCCATGTAGGCGGCGTGCGGGCCGCCGAAGCCGAGCGGCACGCCGAAACGCTGGGTCGAGCCGACGGCGATGTCCGCGCCAAACTCTCCCGGCGGACGCAGCAGCGTGAGCGACAGAATATCCGCCGCGACGATGGCCAGCGCGCCAATCGCGTGGGCGCGCTCGATGAACGGCGCGTAGTCGAGAATCACGCCGGCGGTATCGGGATATTGCAGCAGCACGGCGAAGACTTTTTCCGCGAAATCGAACTGCGCTTCATCGCCGACGATCACCTTGATCCCCAGCGGCTCGGCGCGCGTCTGCACCACGGCGATGGTTTGCGGGTGGCAGCGTTCGCTGACGAAGATGGCGTTCGCCTCAGCGCTTTTGCTCAGCGCGTGGGCCATGTGCATCGCTTCCGCGGCGGCGGTGGATTCGTCGAGCAGCGAAGCGTTGGCGATGTCGAGGCCGGTGAGGTCGATGACCATCTGCTGGAAATTGACGAGCGCTTCCATGCGCCCCTGCGAGATCTCCGCCTGATACGGCGTGTAGGCTGTGTACCAACCCGGATTCTCGAGGATATTCCGCTGGATCACCGGCGGGACGATCGTGCCGCTGTAGCCCTGGCCGATGTAATTTTTGCAAACGCGGTTCTTCGCCGCGAGCCCGCGCAACTCCGCCAGCGCTTCATTCTCCCCTGCCCCGGCAGGCAATTGCAGCGGCCCGCTCGAACGAATCTGCGACGGCACGGCCGCATCGATGAGGGCGTCCATCGTGGGCTGCCCCAGCGCGGCCAGCAGGGCTTCGACCTCCGCTTCACTCGAGCCGATGTGCCGGCGCGGGAAGGTATCGCAAGGAGCGAGTGGAGAGCCGCCCCGCGTAGCGGTGGCCGGCGAAGTCGAGAGCGTATCGTGCATCGGGTGAGGCTAGGAATCGCGGCGGTCGAAGCAAGGGGAATCCCCGTCATAAGGGAGTCTTATC
>NZ_JBDUCX010000314.1:0-7044 GCF_040003245.1 Chthoniobacter sp. | reverse complement strand
GCTGCATCTCCCTGCGCTCGCCCGCTCGGCCCACGATGCCATCGGCGTAAAGCTCTACCCGCACGGTATGAGGATCGAGGCCGTCGAGATGGACCTGCACTTCAAATTGGTGTGCGTCGTCTTTCGTTTCCATCTTCATCTCGCCAAACCGAAGCCTCGCCCATTTCCATTCCAGCGTTTGCTTCCATTCGACCATCTTCCTGGCCGCTGCACCTTTGTCGGATGCGCGCAGATGATAGTTCTCCGCTGCGGGCATGTAGTGCTGCTCAGTGTATTCACGGACCGTGCGATCGGCGGAGAAATGGGGAGTCAACCGCGCCATACTCTCCCGCATCCGCGCCACCCAAGTCTTGGGAATGCCATCGTCGTCGCGCGAGTAAAACTCTGGGACGACCTCTCGTTCCAGCACCTCGTAGAGCCGCTCCGCTTCCGCGGCGTCCCACGCGGGATCATCGCCATGTTCATTTCCGTCGCCCAGCGCCCAGCCAAGGTCCGGGAGGTAGGCTTCCGCCCACCAACCGTCCAGCTCGGAGAGATTGATGCCGCCGTTGACCAGCACCTTCATGCCGCTCGTTCCGCAGGCTTCCCAGGGCCGTCGCGGCGTGTTGATCCAGACATCGACACCCTGCACGAGGTGCTCGGTGACATGCATGTCGTCGTCGCTGAGAAAGACGACATGGGCGCGAACCTCGGGCCGTCGGATGTAGTGAGTCCATTGCTGAATCAGCGCCTGGCCGGGGAGGTCCGCCGGGTGGGCCTTACCCGCGAGGATGAGTTGCACCGGGCGCTGTGGATTGGACAAGAGACGCAGCAGCCGTTCCGGGTCGTGGAGTAACAGATTAGGTCGTTTGTAAGTCGCGAAGCGCCGGGCAAAGCCGAGCGTCAGGACGCTCGGATCAAAGAGATGCCTGGCTTCCTCCAGCGCCGCGGGCAGAGCCCCCGAGACCGCGAGCTGCTGGGACAATCGTTCGCGGGTGAATTCTACCAGTGCTTTGCTGGCGGCGATGCGAAATGACCAAAGGCTCGTGTCAGATACCTGGCGAATATCGCGCTCCAGATTTTCCGCCATCCCCAGCCAGCGATCTTTTCCACAAGCTTTTGTCCACAGTTCGTCAGCGGATGCGGAGTCCCAGCTTGGCATGTGGACTCCATTGGTCACATGTCCGACCGGCACTTCGTCCTCCGGCCAGCGCGGAAAGAGCGGCTGGAATAGGTGGCGGCTCACCTGGCCGTGCAGGCGGCTCACCCCATTCACCGCGCCGCTGCCTCGGATCGCAAGGTAGGCCATGTTGAAGCTCTCGGACAAGTCGTTCGGATTCAGACGACCCATCGCGAGCAAGTCGTGAAGTGAGATACCGAGATCGCGCACAGTGTATCTGCCGAGGTATTGCTCGATGAGCGCCGGTGCGAAGCGATCAAAGCCCGCCGCCACTGCCGTGTGCGTGGTGAAGAGGTTCCCTGCGCGCGTGACGGCCAGCGCAACTTCAAATGACTGCCCGTTCGCTTCCATGAAATTGCGCGCACGCTCCAGCACCGCGAAGGCGGCATGGCCTTCATTCAAGTGACAGACCTCCGGTTGAATGCCGAGCGCAGTTAGCAGCCGCCAGCCGCCGATCCCGAGGATTAGCTCTTGCATGAGCCGCACCTCCGGTCCGCCGCCGTACAGTTCGCTGGTAATGCCGCGATGCGCCGGATAGTTCGCCGCGTCATTGCTGTCGAGCAGGTAAAGCTTTACCCGCCCGACCTGCACCTGCCACGCCCGCAGCCAGACCGAATATCCGGGCAAGGCAATCTCCAGTCGCAACCACTCGCCGTTCGCGTGGCGCACGGGCGTGATCGGCAACTGCCCAGGATCGTTGTAGGGATAGAGCGCCTGTTGCGCGCCGTCTTTGTCGATCACCTGTCGGAAATATCCGCGCTGATAGAGCAACCCCACGCCGACCACCGGCACGCCCAGATCGCTGGCCGCTTTGAGCTGATCGCCAGCCACATTGCCGAGGCCGCCGGAGTAAATCGGCAATGCTTCACACAACATGAACTCCATGCTGAAATACGCCACACAAGTCAGGGGCGCCTGCGGTTTCCGTTGCTGAAACCATCCCGGTGCTTTCTCCACTTCGCGCTCGGCATTCAAGAGGTAATCAATCTTTCGACGGAACTCCGGATCGGCCAGAGCCCGCACCACTTTGTCCCGCGAGACCGTCTGCAAAACCACCCATGGATTCTGCGTGAGTTCCCACAGCCTGTCGTCGAGCCGCCGCCACACCGCGTCGGCCTGATGGTTCCACGACCAGCGAAGATCCAGGGCCAACTCAGCAAGGGAGTCGAAGCCGTCGATGTCGGTAGGTAAGTGTGAGTATAGCGGATAACTCACGCGCGTTGGTGTGCTCATGGATGGATCGTTTCTTAGTGGACAAACAGCCGCCAGACCTGCGCGACCGCGAAGGTGAGGACGAAGCCAAGCGCGAGCGGCATCAGCGCCGCCATAGCGGTCCACTTGGCGCTCCTGGTTTCCTTGTAGATCGTGTAGATCGTCGTGCTGCACGGGTTATGCACGAGACTGAAGAGCATGAGGTTCACCGCCGTCAGCAGCGTCCAACCGCCGGCGTGCAGGAGACTCAACAACTGGGGATGCGACTGCATTTCAAACATCACTCCGGCACCGCGGCCGAGGCCCGCGGTCTTGGTGATGAGGACCGTCATCATGAGCACGACGGGAATGACGATTTCATTGGCGGGAATCGCGATGATGTAAGCGAGCAGGATCACGCCGTTGAGCCCGATGAGGACGCCGAGCGGATTGAGAAAATGGATCACATACTCGGCAACGCTGACTCCGCCGAAATGCACATTGGCGCTCAGCCAGATGACCGCGCCCGCCGGCAGAGCGAAGACGACCGCGCGCCAGAGCACGATGAGCGTGCGCTCGATGAGCGACGTGTAGATCGTCTGGAGAATGCGCGGTGGCCGGTAGGGCGGCAGTTCGAGGCTGAAGATCGAGGGTTCGCCTTTCAAAGCCGTGCGGGAGAGCGCCCACGACGCGACGAACGTCAGTACCACGCCGAGACCGGCCACGCTCATCACCGCCAGTGCCGAGATCAGCCCGGCTGCAGGCGCGGGCACGAGCGCTCCGATAAATAACGCGGCGATGAGAATCTGCGTGGGCCAGCGACCGTTGCAGAGCGAGAAGTTGTTCGTGATGATCGCGATGAGGCGTTCGCGCGGGCTGTCGATGATACGTGTGGCGACCACGCCCGCCGCGTTGCAGCCAAAGCCCATCATCATCGTCATGGCCTGTTTGCCGTGCGCTCCGGCTTTTTTGAAAAGCCCGTCCATGTTGAACGCGACGCGCGGGAGATAGCCCAGGTCTTCCAGCAATGTGAAGAGCGGAAAGAAGATCGCCATCGGCGGAAGCATCACACTTACGACCCACGCAGTGGCCAAATACATGCCATCGACGGTCAGACCTCGCAGCCACCACGGCCAGCCCATCTGAGCGGTGAAGTGCTGGAGCATGGGATAGACGGTGTCCAGCAGCAGCGCGGCCAACCAACGTGACGGTACATTTGCGCCGCTGATCGTCAGCCAGAACATCAGCGCGAAGAGCAGCACCATGACCGGGAAACCCCACACGCGGCTTGTGACGACACGATCAATCGTCCGGTCGAAATCGAAGTACTGCTTCGCGCCGGGACGCGTGACGGCGCGGTCGGCGAGACGTGCGGCATCGGCGTAGATCGCTTCCACGATGCGCTCGTGGAACTGCGTGCCGACCTGCCGGCGAAGACTATCCGCAGTCTGGAGGATTTTCTCGATCGCCTCGACCGAAGGCGGTGCGTCGATGACGGTCGTGTTCGCTGTCGAATCCGTTGCCGTCGGCACTTCGACTCGTTCCATCTGACCGAGTTCGCCGCTGCGCAGCGCGGCGGCGATCGATTCATCACCGTCGAGCAATTGCATCGCAACCCATCGTCCGTTCGGCAATCCGGGATGCACGGCGAGCAGTTGCGAAGCCACCGTCGCAATCGCCGACTTCAGATCCTGTGGCTGATTTTCCAAACGATGCGGCTGGCAGACGAAACGCCCGGCGGCCACGTCGTCGATGGCTTGGAGCAGCTCCGGCATCCCTTCGCCAAACCGCGCCGATGTCGCTACGACTGGCACGCCCAAATCGCGAGACAAGCACCGCGTATCAACCTCCAGTCCACGCCGCCGTGCTTCGTCGATGAGATTGAAGCAGACCACCACGCGATCGGTGATCTCCAGGACTTGCAGCGCAAGGTTCAAGTTGCGCTCCAGGCGGCTGGCGTCGACCACGACCACCGTGACTTCCGGCTCGCCGAAAAGAATAAAATCCCGCGCGATCTCCTCATCGGGACTGCCCGCCATCAGCGAATACGTGCCCGGCAGATCGACCAGCTTGAAGCGCTTGCCGCCGAATTCATAACCACCTTCCGCCCGCGCCACGGTTTTGCCCGGCCAGTTGCCGGTGTGCTGGCGGAGTCCGGTGAGCGCGTTGAAGACGGTGCTCTTGCCGGTATTGGGATTACCCGCCAGCGCGATGACGAAATCCGACGCCTGCAAATCGAGACCCAACTTCTTCAACCGCGCCGCGCGATATGTCGAACACGCCGCGCACGCCGCAGCAGGCGCGGGCTCCAGAATGGAAGTGCTCATGATTTCAGGGCCTCGGCTGATTTCACAAGCAAGAGCCCCGCTTGCTCGCGATGCAGCGCGATGACTGTGCCGCGCACCATATAGGCGGTCGGTTCGCCGCTCGGACTCACCATCTCCACCTCGACCGCGGTGCCCGCAACAAAGCCTAGATCGAGCAACCGGCGCCGCTCCGATCCGTGCGAACCTCGCGCCAGTCCCAGCACTGTCGCGCGTTCACCGGGCTGATAGCTGGCGAGCGTCTCCACGCCTTCCCCCACTTCCGTTTCAGGCAGCGGCAGCACTTCGATTTGATGGGCGAGAATCGGCGTGATCTCGTGCTCCGCACCGTCCGCTGAGAAGCGAATCCGTTCCTCGTTCTTGTCGCGAATCTCAACCCTCATCCCAGGTCGCAAATTCAGAGCTGCGAGCTGCGCATAAAGGTTCGCCGGCTCGTCTTCGATGTGAACGACGCGCGCCGCTCTGCCGGGAACCAACGCGTTCAGCGCCTCACCGCCATCCTTCGCCAGATCGCCTCCCGCGGTCGGAATCGGATCGCCGTGCGGATCGTGCGTCGGATTGCCGAGCTGCGCCGAAAGGGCGTCCACTTCCGCGGGCGACATCCAATGCTCCCGCCGTTCCGCGCGAGCGTGCCAGCCCGTCGCATGAATGCCGGTTTCCTCCGCCAAATGGCATTCCCACAGTCGATGCGCGCGGATGACCTGCAATCCCTCGGATCGCCCTTTCGGAGTCAGTGCCAACTCACCCGACGCGAAGCTCACGAATCCCTTCTGGTCCATATCGCGCAGTAGCGCGCCCGTGTTGTCCGGCTTAATATTGAGCGCCCCCGCCAAGCTATGCAGAGTCGGGCGCCGTCCGCCGGCCTCGGTATTGCAGAGATGTTTGAGCGCATCCTCGCGTTGGATCCGTCCCGCGTTCACGCGCCGTCGCCGATTTCTCGCTACCAGGCCGATCCCGGGCCAAGCCAACGCGGCGACGATGATTCCTCCGAGGATGGCAGAAAGCGTTAGGAAAATGGGAGCGACCGTAGTCACAGACTTTGGCTCCGATCAGCGCACTGGCTTTCAAGCTCAGCGATCTTTGTCAGACGGCGACGATGGCGCTCCGCGCCACTGAATCGCGCCGCGAGAAATGTCCGCACCAACTCCCACGCCAGCGCGTGGCCAACCACCAACCCGCCAAGGCAGATCATGTTCAGATCATCGTCCTCGACACCCTGATGCGCCGAGAAGGTTTCATGGATCAGACAGGCGCGGACGCCCGGCACCTTATTCGCAGCGACCGATGCGCCGACGCCACTTCCACAAATGGCCACGCCAAGCGTTACGTCTCCACCAGCGACCCCGCGAGCTAGCGGCACGATGAAGTCTGGATAGTCATCGGCCGGCTCCGGCTGGCGGTCGCCGAAGTCGATCACTTGATGACCGGCCTCGCGCAACCTCCCGAGCAGATATTGCTTTAACTCATAGCCGCCGTGATCAGCGGCGATGCCAATGAGTTGCTGCGGTTGAGGACAGACCGTCGGGATGTCAGTCATTTTGCCTCTCGAGGGCTTTCGTGGTTTTTGATGTCCTGATAAGACCGTCGAATTTCTTCGACGTGCTGCCGGCATTTCTCAGCGTCGCCGAACTCGACGAAGTTTTTGTATCGGCTGTGGGCACATTTCGAGCAGCCCGCATGTTTGATGGGACACCAGTGCTGTTCGGTGCGAGCGGCGATCTCGGTGAAGTAAGCGAGGATGCCGTTGCCGTAGGCGCAGTATTCGCAGTTCAGCTTCTCGATAAAGTTGAGATAGGTGAGGTGATGGCGGTCAAACGTCAGGTATTCACGCCGAACAACCTTCGGTATGCCGTAGATCGGAAAACACACCGCCTGATAGATGGAACCGATCAGGTCAAGGAGGCCGATGGGGATTAAGCACATCCAAATGACCGGTGCCGTGAGCAGGACGAGAAAACTGGAGTCCAGCAGATAGCAGTGAACACTGAGCCGGAGCTGCTTGTGCCTGACTCTAGCTGCCTCGGTAAAATGCACCGCCTTCTCGTGGACTTCGTAGCAGAACTCGGCCTCCTTTTTTCGGGCTTCACGAATTAACTCCTGCTCCAAGAACCGCTTTTGACCGAGCAAGGCTTCGAGTCTTTCACCCATATCAAGCGGCCAACTTGAGGACGGTGGTAGCGAAGACTAATTCGTCAGTTTTCAGCTCCACGGTGACATGACTGCCATCGGTGATCTCGCCGGCGATGAGCTTGCGTGAAAGCGGAGTCTCGATCCGGCGCTGGAGGAAGCGCTTCAGCGGACGCGCGCCATACACGGGGTCGTAGCCTTCGCGGGCGATGTATTCCTTCGCCGCGTCGCTGAGCGTGATCT
>NZ_JBDUCX010000313.1:0-7045 GCF_040003245.1 Chthoniobacter sp. | reverse complement strand
CATAACCGACAACCTGCCGGCCGACGCGGTCGCTTACAATACGGGCTTTGAACCTCCGACATTCCCTGTCGGAAAATTTCGCAAAAAAGGGGAGGATGCGGTCGGCGACGGACATTGGACCACGATCGGTGTCGACGCCCGTTTGGATCGTGCGTTGCAAATCCAGCGCAAAGACGCGGGCGCGGGTCTTCAGTCTCTGATGGTGGACTCGGCGCCTGGAGGGAAGACGCAGCCCGGCGTGGATGTCTCGCTGGAAAATAGCAAACCATACGTGGTCATCTCGGCGGATCTCTTTTTGGAAAGTTCCTCCCGGCAATGCGACTGGGCCTTCAAGGCATGCGACCCGGATACGGGTGGAAATTGGGAGGTGGCAGGCTTCAACATTTATTCCGTGGGCTTCCTGCAATTAGCCTCTCCGGGATGGCCAAGGAACATGACCAAGGTGGCGCGGGACGTTTGGAATCATTTCGAGTTGCGGCTCGATATCAAGGCGCAGACCTACGACATTTTCATCAACGGCTCCCCGGCGGCGATGAAGCAGGCCTTTGTTGTCCACTCATCGAAGGTCCGGATGTTTCGTCTGGGATCGTTCGGCAACGGGAACGACAAGGCTTACCTCGACAACGTCTCCCTGGTGGCCACTTCCAAGCCGCTCAAGCCTTGATTCCCGACGCTCACTGGGCGGCGAGCATCTCGGGTGTGGCGGGCTTGTTCTCGCGCATGAGGTGGCGGATTTCCTGCGGCGTGAGCGCGGCGTCGGCCACAAAAAGTTCGTCCAGCGTGCCGCGAAAACGTGCGCCGCTGGCGTCATCCACCGCGCGGCCGATCCAGAGCGCGTCTTCGGCGGAAGCGACTTGGGTTTCGACTCCCTTGGCCCGCTTGCCGGTATGCTTGAACGAGGCTGTCTCGAGCCTCCCATCGACGTATTGCCGCAATTGCAGCGGGCCTTCGCTTTTCTCCGCCCTGTCGGCCTTGACCTTGGGTGACAGGACGATCGCCAGGTGATGCCAATGGCCATCGCGCAATTCTGTACCGCCAACCAGGCCGTTGCGACCGGCATCCGTGCGCAAGGCGCCGAGGACACCTTGCGTCGGGTTGCGATTCCAGCCGATGCGCACGCTGCGACCCGCATTGCCCAGCGGCCAGGCCAGCATCGCGTCCGCCTCGGGCAGCGACGCATCCGTCGGCACGTTGATCCAAAAGGCCACGGTACGCGCGGCGCGCTGGCGGATGCCGGGGAACGCGGCGCGGGCAAAGAGTCGGCCATCGAGTTGCAGGGCGCCCTGGAGGTGGCCGCCGGCGTGGGCCGCGGCGAGGGTGGAATCGGCGGACGTTTGCAGTTTCGCCTCCAGGCCCGGAATGCTGGCCGCAGCAAGGTCGCCCGAGGTTTCATCGAAAGTCCAATGAACGTAGTTTGCCGGGCGCGCCATGCGCTCGAAGGCGACCTTGCGCATGAACTTCTCGAGCTTTGCCTCGCGGTCGCGCACCTCGGAACCACCGGCGTGCGCAAAGCGTCGCGCCTGCTTTTCGCGCAACACCACGGGGCGCTCTTCATGGCCGGCGGCATCGCGGGCGGTCGTCTCCACCGCGCCTTTCAAAACGAAGACCTCGGTCGCGCCGTTTTCGTCGGCGACCATGCTGAACTCCGTTCCCAGATCGACGACATTGACGCTCGGATTCGAGACCCGGAAGCCGACGGCCTCGGCCGGCACAATGGCCTTGAGCGTGCCGCGCTGCAGCACGGCTTCCCACGCGGAATCGAGATCGAGCGCCGCCGGTCCCTCCAGCGTGACCTGGGCGCCGCAGTCGAAAGTGATCTCCGCGAAGCCTGATTCCAGCTTGATCTGCTGGCCGCGGTGCAATTCCTCCCCGGGCTGGATCGCGAGACCGGACCAGCGGCAATCCTTGGCACCCGACAGCCGGGCGACGCTCTCATCGCTCTCTGGAGAGGTGTCGGCAATCTCGATGCTTTCTGATATCATCGGCACCCGTTCTTTCGTCCAGCCGAGCCAAAACGCGAGCACGATGGAGGCCGCTGCGGCCAGCGACCCGAGCGACCAGATCCACGCAGCCGAGTGCACGATCCGCGACTTTCCCGCCGGCAGGTCCGGCGCCTCGGCCTGCATCTCGCCCGCATATTGCATAAGGCTCGAAGACAGGGCGAGGGCGCGCACGTAGAAGCGGCGGGCGTCTTCTGAAGCGCGCAGCATCTCCTCCAGGCGCGCCTTGTCCGCATCGGTAATGACGCCGTCGACCAGCGCATTGCAAAGCGCGTTCAGCTCGAGCAGTTCCGGATCGCCAAGATTCATACGGCGCCCTCCAGCGAAAGTTGATTGGTCACGCAATCGTGCAGCAGCTTGCGGATGCGCCCGAGCGCCTTGTAGGCGGCCTCCAGCGAACGCCCGGAGCGTTGCGCCGCAAGTTCGACTCCACTTCCCGGCTCGTAGCGGGTGAGGACCAGTTCGCGATCACGGGCGTGCAACTTTTGCAGGCACTGCCCGAGTGCTTCGTGCCGGGCGCTCACCTCGGGGATCATCTCTGCGGCGGTCTGCGCGACGGCGTCGACGACTTCCTGGTCGAAGACCACCTTGGCCCGCGCGTATTTTTGCCGGGCACGGCGCACTTCCCAATAGGCGATCTGGCAGGCCCACGCCACGAAGTCGGTGCCGGGCTTGAATTGCTCGAACTTCTCGCAGACCACGACGCTGGTTTCCTGGAGGATGTCCTCCGCATCGTGCCGGTCGGGCACGAGCGTGTAGATATAACCGAAAATCCGACGCTGATGCTGGGTCATCAGCCGCATCAATTGCTTGTTGCGGTCGAGGCCGGCAGCAGCGTCGGATTCGGGATTCATAGAGGCGAACCTTACCGCACTTGAGGTGCGGCGAGAATACGCGAAGTCGCGGGCACCTTACTTGTTCTTCTTCTTCTTGCCCTTGCCGGCGTGGATCGCGGCGATCTCGGTGTCGTCGAGTTTGCCGTCGGCATTGGTGTCATATTGCTTCAGCGCGCCATTCGGGTCGGCCGCATAGGCCTTCTTCACGGCGTCGACTTCGTCGCCGTCGATCGAGCCGTTGCCGTTTTTGTCGTAGGTGGCCATGAGTTCCTTGGCGGCTTTCTTGGCGGCCTTCTTGTCGGGATTGCCGCCCGCGTGGACGGAGGCCGGCAGAGCGAGCGCGAGGACGGCGGCGGTGCAGAGGAAGAGAGGAGTGAGTTTCATTTGATTTTGGTTGTTTGAGGGTTGCGGTTGCACATGGGTAACAGCACGGCTCGACGGAATTAGGACAAGACACTGCAAAATCGTGTTTTTGGGCCCATAAAAGGCGATTTTCCGCAGTGGAGCCCATAGAGCCCATGGTGCCAATGGAACCAACTGAGCCCATGGAGCCCATGGAGCCAACTGACCCCACTGGGTCCACCAGACATTTGCGGTCTGGCGCGCGAACGGCTATGTCTTTCCTCCGCATGGCTCGCTATCTATCCGGTCCCACCCAACCCTTTGGGAAATGGAACAATATTCCCATTTACCTCACGACCATCCTGACGGCCCTCTTCGTCGTCGGGTTGATCGGGACGGCGATCGCGAATGCCGGCGCCCCGGGCCTCATTACGCCGTTCATTTTTGAAATGCCGCTGCGTCCGGCGTGGACGCTCTGGCGCCTCTTCACCTACGTCTTCGTCAACCCGGTGGATTTTTTCACCCCTTTCTCGATCATCTGCTTCTATTGGTTTTGCGTCGGCATCGAGACGCACCTCGGGCGGGTCGTCACCACCCGGCTGCTCCTCATGCTCGTCCTGGTCCCGGTGGTCTTCGCCGCGCTCTGTTGGTGGTTGATCGGCCTCGCGGGGGGCGCCACGGGCAATATGCTGCTCATTTCCAGCCTGCTGGTGGCCTTTGCCACGCTCTATCCGAATACTGAAGTGTGGGGGTGGATCCCGTTCAAGTGGATGGCCTTTGCCTGCATTTTTTCCGGTTCGCTGATGCTGATGGCCAGGCAGAAGTGGCTCGGCATTGCAGAACTGTGGATCTGCTGCGGCGTCGCCTTCGCCTACATCCGGCACGCCAAGGAAATGGAACACGACGACTACGCCTCGCCCTTCGCCCGCGTGACACAACTCTTCCAGCGCAAGCCCAAGTTCCACGTCGTGCCCGCGCCGAGCAATGCCAGCTACCGCGAAGTGCTGAACGAACCGGAGAGCGAAATGGACGTGCTGCTCGACAAGATCGCCAGGTCCGGCATGAGCAGCCTCACGGCGAAAGAAAAGGCGACGCTCGAAAAAGCCCGCGAAGCCTTGCTGCGCAAGGATCAGCGGTGAGCGGCCGCGATTGCGCCTCGACAGCCGCACGGGTGCGCGCTCCCATCACCGCATGAGCGAAGAGCCCAGCGCGCCGCCACCCCCGACGCCCCCAGCGGAATCGAAAGCCAGGACAGCCCCCCGCTTCGACAACGCCTATGTCACGGCGATGTCGCATTTCTACCGGGGCGAGATGGGCCGCATCATGGCGTGGCGCGCGCGGCTCGACCCGACGACGAACTGGGCGATCACCGCGACCTCCTCGATCTTCACGGTGGCGTTTTCGTTCGAGAAAGTGCCGCACATCATCTTCTTTTTCAACCTGGCCATCGTCTGGATCATGCTCTGGATCGAGGCCCGGCGGTATCGCTTCTACGATGCGTTTCGCGCCCGGGTGCGCATGCTCGAAGCCCACTTTCTCGTGCCGATCGTCGCGCAGAATACCACGCTGCTCCAAGGCGAGTGGCAGAAGCTGGTCTGCGAGGATCTACTCCTGCCGTCGTTCAAGATCAGCGCCTTCGAGGCGGTGGGCCGTCGCTTGAAGCGCAACTACGTGTTCATTTTCATGATCATCCTCGTGGCTTGGGTCACGAAAATCTTCCTGCACGCGACGCCGGAGATCACCTCCTTTGCCTCCTTCTACCAGGCGCTGGCGATCGGCCGGTCGATCCCGAGCTGGCTCGTGGCCATCGTTTTTGTCGGCACCTTTGTCAGCGTCATCGGCATCACCGTCTATGTGGCGCGGAAGACGACCGGGGAGATTTCGGAATTCGGCGCGCATCGGTCGCTGTGGCGGATTTAGAAATTTAGCATTTAGGATTTAGCATTTAAGATTTTAAAAACACCTTCCGCGTCACGCAGAAGAAGGAGTTCGGTCGCAGGTTCCCAAATGTTAAATGCTAAATCCTAAATGCTAAATTCCACCCACGCCGACGCTCTCGACAATACCCAGCCTCCGATCCAGCAACTCTGCGCCATCGTCGCACGGCTGCGGGCGCCGGATGGCTGCCCGTGGGACCGCGAACAGACGCACACCAGCCTGCGCGCGGGGCTGATCGAGGAAGCGTACGAGGTGGTCGAGGCGATCAACACCGCCGATGACGCGAACTTGCGGGAGGAACTGGGTGACCTGCTTTTGCAGCCGATCTTTCACGCGCAGATTGCGGCGGAGGAAGGGCGTTTCAACTTTGATGACGTGGCCCGCAGCATCGTGGAGAAGTTGCTGCGCCGTCACCCGCATGTATTCGGGGAAGATCGCTGCGCGGATTCCGCGGAGGTCTTGGTCAAGTGGGACGACATCAAGCGGGCGGAGAAAGGCGACAAAGGGGGAAAGGCGACGTCGGCGCTCGATGGCATTTCCGGCGGGCTGCCCGCGCTGCTGCGCGCGGAAAAGGTGCAGAAGAAAGCGGCGCGCGTGGGCTTTGACTGGAGCGAGGTGGCACCGGTGGTGGCAAAGATTCGCGAGGAGCTGGCGGAGGTTGAGGCGGAAATCGCCGCCGGGACAGTGGCGAAAACCGAGGAGGAGATCGGCGACCTGCTCTTCTCCGTGGTGAACCTCGCGCGGAAATTGAAGGTCGACGGGGAGACGGCGCTCCAGAGCGCGACGGACAAGTTTTCCACGCGCTTTCGAAAGGTGGAGGCGCTGGCCCGAGAACGGGGGATTGCCCTGGATAAGCTCAGCCTCGCGGAGCTCGATGTGCTCTGGGATGAAGTGAAGCGCGGGTAGGGGCGGCTCCTCGACGCCGGAGGCGTCAAAGAGATTAGCCCCGGGTCGAGCGAGTCTTCGAGCGACCCGGGGCTAATCTCTATTGTCCCTTCGGGACACCAGCCGCTCGAGGCCAACCCGGCGCTTGGGACAAGGCCCGCTCGGCAATTTACCCGACGTCGAGCAACGTCTTCACCTGCGCGGCGATGTCGCCGGTGCGCATGAGGCTTTCGCCGACGAGGATGGCCTGGCAGCCGGCGGCGTGCACGCGGCGGGTGTCGGCCTGGGTCTTGAGGCCGCTTTCGCTGACGAGGGTGATGCCGTCGGGCACGTCCTCGCTGAGTTCCTCGCTGGTGGCGAGATCGACTTCAAAAGTGGTAAGATTGCGGTTGTTGATGCCGATGAGCGCGGCGGCGAGATCGATCGCGCGGTCGAGTTCCTCGCGGGTGTGGACCTCCACCAGCACATCGAGCTGGCAGGTCTCGGCGATCTTGTTCAGCGCTTCGAGTTGGGATTGTTCCAGCGCGGCGACGATGAGCAGGATGGCGTCGGCTCCAGCCACGGCGGCCTCGTAAATCTGCACCTCGTGCAAGATGAAATCCTTGCGCAGGCAGGGCAGGTCGACGGCGCTGCGGACTTTCGTGAGATAGGTGAGATGACCTTGGAAATACTGCTCGTCGGTGAGGACCGAAATGGCGTGAGCGCCGGCTTCCTCGTACTGGCGGGCGATGGCCACGGGGTCGAAATCGGTGGCGATCACCCCGGCGCTCGGGCTGGCTTTCTTGACTTCGGCAATGAGGCCCAGAGCGTCCGGCCCGCGATCGAGGGTGGCGGCGAAAGGGCGGTAATCGTTGCGCAGCAGGGCGGCGGCGCGCAGATGCTCCAGGCGGGGCAGCACCTTGGCGATCTCGGTCCGCTTGGTATCCAGGATTTTTTGCAGGCGATTCACAGGGGGTGATAGGTCAGCGCAGGGGGAGGCTCGGGTCAAGCGGTGGGTGGGGGTCAATGATTTTAACCGCCGAGGCGCCGAGGCGCGGAGAGGGA
>NZ_JBDUCX010000097.1:0-23441 GCF_040003245.1 Chthoniobacter sp. | reverse complement strand
CTTCGGCCACGGCGGCGCGTGGGGCACGCAGGCGTGGGTGGATCCGGTGAAGGGCGTGGCCTATGTGCTGATGGTGCAGCGGTCGAATTTTCCCAACAGCGACGCGAGCGGGGTGCGGCAGGCGTTCCAGGAAGCGGCGGCGAAGGCGCTCGGGAAGTAGGGAGCGAACGGCCGGTGGACGCCGGAGGCGTCAAAGAGTTTAGCCCCGGGTCGAGCGAGTCTTCGAGCGACCACCCCCGGGGTATCGTTAAAAAAGCAGCGCAGCTCCAACCGTCCCGGCCCCGGGCCGCATCCTCCGTCGATCAGCAGAAGAGATGCGGCTACCGCCGGGACGGTTGGATTGCCAGCTTAGGAGGAAGGACCCCGGGTGGTCGCTCGCGGACTCGCTCGACCCGGGGCTAATATCTGTTGTCCCTTCGGGACATGGGCGGCCGGGGCAGGCTTTCCATTTGCGCCGTTGCGTTTTGGCGTGGTTGCGGGAGTTTCGAGACGGTTTTTGAAAAGCCGTTTTTGATGCCCGTTCTCTTTCGTCATCTTCGTTGCGCCTGGGGCGTTCTCGCGCTGATCGCGCCCAGCGCGGGCGCGGCTCCGGCGGCGGGGCCTTTTCCCAAGGTGGGCGTGGCGTTTGTGGAGAGCCATTGCGTGAGCTGCCACGGGGCGGACAAGCAGAAGGCGAATCTCGCGTTACACACGGTGCACAACGACCTGGATTTGCTGCGGGCGCGCAAGCAGTGGCGCAAGGTGGTGGAGGCGGTGGAGTCCGGCACGATGCCGCCGGATGATAAGCCGCAACCCTCGGACGCCGAGCGGAGCGCGTTTGTAGCGTCGGTGAATGCGGTGTTTTCCGCGGCGAATACGGCGAAGCCCGATCCGGGCCGGCTGACGGTGCGCCGCCTGAACCGCACGGAATATAACAATACCATCCGCGACCTGCTGCACGTCGACTTCAAGCCGGCGGCGGATTTTCCGAGCGACGACGTGGGCTTCGGCTTCGACAACATCGCGGACGTGCTATCGGTCTCGCCGGTACTGATGGAGCAGTATCTCAATGCGGCGGAAGGGATCGCGGAGGAGGCCGTGCCGTTGAATGCCGCACATCCGCCCAAGCGCACGATGGCCGGCAAATTCTGCGAGCCGGCTTCGCCCGCGGTGCCGCAGGATCGCTTCCGGCCGATGAACGCCGGGCAAAAGGACCCGATCTCTTCCGGGCCCTTGCACACGATGACGCGGATCACGGCGGGAGACGAATACTGGGTGCGCGCGAAGCTCTATGTGGAGGGCACGCCGGATGAACCGGTGCGCGTGGCGCTGCTGGCCGCGGGGCCGAAGATCGCAGGCGCGGCGCCGGCCAGCGAGGTGGCGAAATTCGACGGCGTGCATGTGCAAAAAGTGCTGCCCTGCATCATTCTCAAGACTGCGGTGGTGACGGCGCGGGACGAGGCGCACGCGCAACTTATCGAGGTGAAGATCAGGGGGGCGGCGGGGACGGAGCGCATCGCGCTGGCGGCGTACAAGCCATCGTTTGGCAAGAAGTCGCCGACGTTGCGCGTGGAATTTCTGGAAACCGAAGGCCCGCTCGATGCGCGCACGCCCTCGAACAAGGCACTGATGGCTTTTACCTCGGACAAACCCGAGGGCGAGCAGGCGCGCGAGATCCTGACCCGCTTTGTCGCGCGCGCGTGGCGGCGTCCAGGCACGCCGGAAGAAATCAACCGGCTGTGCGCGATGGTGGAATACGCGGTGGGGCACAATGAAGGCTGGGAGGGCGGGCTGCGGCGCGCGATCACCGCGGTGCTGGCTTCGCCGAAATTCATCTTCCGCCTGGAGCTCGACCCGCAACCGGAAAATCCCGAGCCGCATCCAGTCGACGAATTCCAGCTCGCCACGCGGCTGGCATATTTCCTGTGGAGCTCGCTGCCCGACGATCGGCTGCTGCAACTGGCGTGGGAGAAAAAATTGAGCGCGAATCTGGATGCCGAAGTCCGGCGGATGTTGAAGGATCCGCGCGCCGTGGCGTTGGTGGACGACTTTGCGCTGCAATGGCTGCAACTCGGGCGCATCGCCACGCACAGCGCGGACGCGAAGGTTTTCCCGAAGTGGGAGCCGAAGCTCGCCGGCGAGATGATCGAGGAGACGCGCCGCTTTTGCGGGGAGATCGTGCAGGAGGACCGCAGCGTGCTGGACCTGCTCGACGCGGATTTCACGTGGGTCGACCAGCGTCTCGCGGATCTGTACGGGCTGAAGGTCCAGGGGCTGGGGCCGGACGAGTGGAAACGCGTGTCGCTCGCCGGCACGGCGCGCGGCGGGCTGCTCACGCAGGCGAGTGTGCTCACGGTGACTTCCAATCCCACGCGCACTTCGCCGGTGAAGCGCGGCAAATGGGTGCTCGAGCAATTGCTCGGCACGCCGCCGCCGCCCGCGCCGCCGAATGTGCCCTCGCTGGATGACAGCGGGCGCAAGGAGCTCACCGCCCCGACGTTTCGCGCCAAGCTGGAGCAGCATCGCAAGGATCCGAAGTGCGCGAATTGCCACGTCAAGATGGACGCGTTTGGGTTCACGCTGGAGAATTTTGATGGCATCGGGCAATGGCGCGACCGCGACGAAACCGGCGCGCCGGTGGATGCCTCGGCGAAACTCGGCTCGGGCCGCGCGC
This sequence comes from Chthoniobacter sp., assembly GCF_040003245.1. Classification (NCBI taxonomy): domain Bacteria; kingdom Pseudomonadati; phylum Verrucomicrobiota; class Spartobacteria; order Chthoniobacterales; family Chthoniobacteraceae; genus Chthoniobacter; species Chthoniobacter sp. Next base: position 20,788 of record NZ_JBDUCX010000097.1, on the reverse strand, counting down.
TCCGGGGCGTGGGCGATCTGCGGACCTTCCTGCACGCGCACAAGGAAGATTTCTCCCGGTGTCTCAGCGAGAAGCTGCTCATCTACGCGCTCGGGCGCGGCCTCGATTATTACGACGAGCCGACGCTCGACCGCATCCAGGTAGCGCTGGCGCGGGACGATTACAAGTTTTCCACGCTGGTGCGGGAGATCGTGAAAAGTGATCCCTTCCGTTTGCGCCGAGGCAAAGGACAGCAGACATTGGCGGCGGCGCCCGCGCCCGCAATCAAATGATAAGCATCACCACCGGCACCTTATGAAGACACCCCTGCTTTCGCGTCGCACACTGCTGCGGGGCCTCGGCACGGCGGTCGCGCTGCCCTGGCTGGAAGCGATGGGGCAGCTCACCGCTTACGCCGCAGGGCCGGATCGGCGGACGGCGCCGAATCGCCTCGCTTTCCTCTACGTGCCGAATGGCAAGGACATGCCGAACTGGACGCCGCGCGGCGACGGACCGCTGGCGGACCTGCCATCGATCCTCGCGCCACTCGCGCCGGTGAAGAACGACCTGCTCGTGCTCACCGGGCTCGCCGCGGACAAGGCGCGCGCTTACGGCGACGGCGGCGGCGATCACGCCCGGGCGATGGCCGCATTTCTCACCGGGGTGCATCCGCGCAAGACGGATGGGGCGGACTTGCGCGCCGGCACGTCGGTCGATCAGCTCGCCGCGCAACGCATCGGCGCGCTCACGCGGCTGCCCTCGCTGGAGATCGGCGGCGAATCGGGGAGCATGGCGGGCAATTGCGACTCCGGTTACTCGTGCGTCTACAGCTCCACGGTTTCGTGGAAATCCTCCACGCAACCACTGCCCAAGGAGATCAATCCGAAGCTCGTGTTCGAGCGGCTCTTCGGCCAGCCCGGCGGACCCGAGCGCGCCCGGCGCGATCTGGCGCGCAAGAGCGTGCTCGATTTCATCCGCGACGATTCACGCCAGCTTGTCGCCAAAATGGGCGAGGGCGACCGGCAGAAGCTCGACGAATATTTTACTTCGATCCGCGAGATCGAGCTGCGCATGCAACGCGCGGCCTCGCTCCCGGCGATCAACGCGCCGCCCGGCGTGACCTCGCCGAAGGGAATGCCGGACAATTACGCCGAACATCTGCGGCTGCTGTGCGACATGCTCGTGCTCGCTTTCCAGGCCGATGTGACGCGCGTGTGCACTTTCGTTTTTGCCAACGAAAGCAGTAACAAGAGTTACCCGGAACTGGGCGTGAATGAAGGGCATCACGAGCTCTCGCACCACGGACACGATGCGGAGAAGATCCGCAAGGTGCGCGCAATCAATACGTTTCACGTCACCCAGCTCGCCTATCTACTCAAGCGCTTGAAGAGCATTCGCGAAGGCGACGGCACTCTGCTCGACCATTGCATGATCGCCTACGGCTGCGGCAACAGCGACGGCGACCGGCACAATCACGACGATCTGCCGATTCTCCTCGCGGGACGCGGCGGGGGCACCATCGCCACGGGGCGGCACATGCGCTTCAAGGGCGAAACGCCGGTGTCCAATCTGTGGACATCGCTTCTCGAACGGATGGATGTGCGCGTGCCGTTTGGCGACAGCACCGGGCCGCTCAGCGGGCTCACGTCGGCGTAACAGAACGGACGCCGGAGGCGTCAGGGAGATTAGCCGATGGCCCTCCGGGCCGATGATCCGAAAGCCAATTCTGGGGGGGTCTACCTGGCAGACGCTCTACTTCACGAACTTCCCGGGATTCAAGATGCCGTGCGGATCGAGGGCGTGCTTGAGGGAGGCGTGGACGGCGCGGCTGACTTTCGTGGTGGCATCGGGCCACCAGCGTTGCTTGGCGATGCCGATGCCGTGTTCGCCGGTGACGACGCCGCCCCAGGCGAGGACTTGCTGGAAGAGTTCGTCGAGGGCGAGGCCGACCTTTTTGTAGACGGCCGGGTCGGCGTGATAGTTCGCGGCCATAATGTTGACGTGGATGTTGCCGTCGCCGGCGTGGCCGAAGCACGCGATGGGGTAGCCGTATTTTTTGCGCAGCTTTTCGGCGAAGGCGGCGAGGTCGGTGAGCTTGCTGCGCGGGACGACGATGTCTTCGTTGAGCTTGGTCAGGCCGGTGGCCTTGAGCGACTGGGAAAAGGCGCGGCGCAGGTTCCAGAGTTCCTCGCAATCGGCCTCGCCGAGCGCGGTTCGGGCGCCGATGGGCTTGAGCTTTTCCAGCAGGCGCGCGAGGGCGTGTACTTCGGAGGTGACGGATTCGGGCTGGCCATCGAGATCGACGAGCAGGTGCGCGCTGCCCTTTGGCGCGAGATGGGTGCCGAGGTATTCGCCGGCGGCGGCGAGGGTGAAGGAATCGGCGATTTCCAGCGCGGAAGGGAGAAAACCGGCGGCGAAGATTTCCTGCACGGCTTTCGCGGCCTGGCGAAAGGTGCGAAAACTGGCGGAGAGCGTGGCCCGCGCCGGCGGCAGCGGGAGCAGGCGCAGGGTGGCTTCGGTCACGACGCCGAGCAGGCCTTCGGAACCGACGAACATGCCGATGAGGTCGAAGCCGGTTTTATTTTTGTGAGTGCGCCCGCCGGTGCGCAGGATGTCACCATTGGCGAGCACGACCTCGAGGCCGAGCACGTACTGGCGGGTGACGCCGTACTTGAGGCAGCGCGGGCCACCGGCATTGGTGGCGATATTGCCGCCGAGGCTGCAATCCTTCCGGCTCGCGGGATCAGGCGGGTAGAAGAGCCGCTTTTTGCGGACGGCGTCTTGCAGGGTGGCGGTGATGACGCCGGGCTCGACGACCGCGACGGAGTCGGCGAAATGGATTTCCTTGATGCGATTCATCCGCGCCAGCGACAACGCGATGCCGCCGCGCAAGGGCACGCAGCCGCCGACGTAGCCGTAGCCGGCGCCGCGCGGAGTGACGGGGATCTGGCGGCGATACGCGAACTTCAGGAGCTTGCTGACCTCGGCGGTGGATTCGGCGAAGACGACGACTTCCGGCGGGTGGCTGGCGAACCACTTATCGGTGGCGTGCTGGGCGAGCGTGGCAGGCTCGATACTGACCCGGCTTTTGCTGAGCAGTTTCTCCAACTGGCGCGCGAGCAACATCCCGCGTCAGTGTCCGGTGAAGAATTTGGAGAGGCTGTTGCCGATCTTGCCGAAGACGTCCTTTTTCTCCGGCTGCTGGGTGGGCTTGTGAGTGACCGTCTTGCGCGGGTAATGGCGGCGCTGGCCCTCCCCGTCATCCGGGTCCGACGTGCTCTGGGTCTCGGCAGTCGCGGCACCGGCGCCGGGCTCGGCGGTGAAGCCGTCGTGCGAGACGACGTTGCCCTTGCCCGCGCTCACGACGATGTGGCCGATTTCCTTCCCGGTTTCGTCCAGGCACGTGATGTTCCAGAGCGGCGTGGCCTCGGCGCCTTCCTTGTGCAGGGCGTAATTGAGCGTCGCGATGGCCACGTTGTTGGCTTGGGCGTAATCCTGCGCGAGCGTGGCCAGCTTGTCGGAATCGACCTTCAAGCCGGAGGTGCCGAAGACATCGGTAGGCTTCAGGCTCTCGGCAAATTGCGAGATGTTGCGCGAGGCGACCACTTCGCCGCCGGCGACCACATATTCGTGCAGACCGTTCTCGTCCTTGGGGTCGTTGACGAGAATGTGCCAGCGCTCGGGAAATGGCGTACCGTCACGCGCTTCGATGCGGGCGATTTTCTTGGCTTCGCCGCGTGGGAGCTGCTTGATGGCGTTGAGGGCGGAGGTCGCCGGATCGGCCGCCGCGAGGCCCAGGCCGGCGGTGGCGAGCAAGCTGAGGAAGGAAGCAAAAAACGACGGGCGCATAACAAGAGGAACAATAGCCTGATATTTAAGGCCATTAGCGGATTATTTCAAAGCGAATGTCGGCGGGTGTTTTACAAGGCGCAAATGCCCGTGAGGAAATTCTTTACCCGCCGCCGCCTCACGCCCAAACATGCGTGCATGATCATCAAGCCCAGGATTCGTGGATTCATCTGCACCACCGCCCACCCCGCCGGTTGCGCCGCCCATGTAGACGAGCAAATCGCGCATGTGCGCGGGAAAGGCCCGATCGCCGGCGCGCCGAAGCGCGTGCTGGTGGTAGGCGCATCCACGGGCTACGGACTGGCGAGCCGGATCGTGCCGGCGTTTGCGGGTGGTGCGTCGACGATCGGGGTGTTTTATGAAAAAGCCGGTGAGGAGGGCCGCACAGCGAGCGCGGGGTGGTATAATTCCGTGGGCTTCGAGAAGGCGGCCCACGCCGCCGGGCTGTATGCGAAAAGCATCAACGGCGACGCCTTTTCCGACGCGATCAAGGAGCAGACCATCGCGCTCATCAAAGCAGACCTCGGGCAGGTGGATGCAGTCATTTACAGCCTCGCCTCGCCGCGGCGCACGCATCCGCGTACCGGCGTGACGCACAGTTCCACGCTGAAGCCAATCGGCGCGCCTTACACGGCGAAGACGGTGAATACCGACAAGGGCGTGGTGCACGACATCACGCTCGAGGCCGCCAGCGAACAGGAGATCGCCGACACGATCACGGTGATGGGCGGCGAAGATTGGGAAATGTGGATCGACGCGCTGCGTGCGGCCGGCGTGCTCGCGGACAAGGCGTTCACGGTCGCCTACAGCTACATCGGGCCGGATCTCACCTGGGCGATCTATCGCAACGGCACGATCGGCCGCGCCAAGGAGGATCTCGAAGCGACGGCCAAGCGGCTCCAGGAAAAGCTGGGCGCGACGGGTGGCCATGCCGTCGTCTCGGTGAACAAGGCGCTGGTCACGCAGGCCAGCAGCGCCATTCCCGTCGTGCCGCTCTATATCTCGCTGCTCTACAAGGTGATGAAGGCCGAGGGCCTGCACGAAGGTTGCATCGAACAGATTTACCGGCTCTTCGCCGACCGGCTCAAAAGTGATGGCGCCGCGTCTCCGCTCGACGAAGCCGGCCGCGTGCGCATCGATGACTGGGAAATGCGCCCGGACATCCAGCAAGCCGTGGCCAAGCTATGGCCGGTGGTGAGCACGGAGAATCTCGAGACACTCTCTGACATGGCCGGCTACCGGGCCGAGTTCCTCAAGCTTTTCGGCTTCGGCCTGTCGGGCATCGATTACGAAACGGAGGCGGAGCCCATCGCACCACTGCCCTCGGCGAGCTGATTGGCGAACGAAGGCTACACCTTGTCCGCGCTCGGGCAGATGGCCCGCAGTTCACAGCCGGGGCAATCCGGCTTGCGGGCGGAGCAGCGACGGCGGCCGTGCCAGATGAGCCAGTGGCTGAAGAGGGTCCACTGCTCTTGCGGGATCAATTTGACCAAGTCCTGCTCGATCTTCACCGGGTCGGTGTTTTTCGTGAGGCCGAGCCGGGTGCTGAGACGTTGCACGTGGGTATCGACGACGACGCCGACATTGATGTCGAAGGCGTTGCCGAGGACGACATTGGCGGTCTTGCGGCCGACACCGGCGAGCGCGGTGAGCGTCTCCATGGTGCGTGGCACTTCCCCACCGTGCCGGGCGACGAGCGCGGTACAGCAGGCGCGGATGTTCTTCGCTTTTGAACGATAGAAGCCGGCGGTCTTGACGATCTCCTCGAGCTGCTCCTGCGGCAGGGCGACGTAATCGGCCGCGCTGTGGCAGACGCGGAAGAGTTCCTTGGTGACGATGTTCACGCGCTTGTCGGTGCACTGCGCGGAGAGGATCGTCGCGACGAGGAGCTCGAGTGGCGTGGTGTAATCCAGCTCGCAATGCGCGGTCGGATAAGTGCGCGCCAGGATCTGGCAAACGGCGGCGGCGCGTTCGGCGCGGGTCACTTCTTTTTCGCCGGCGCCGGCGTCGCCGGCATGGGGCCGAGGACCTTCAGTCGTTCCTTGGCCTCGGCCACGTGATCGGAATCCGGGAATTTATTGACCAAATCGGTATAGGCCTTGATGGCCTCGATTTTCTGGTGCTTGCGAAAGTTGTCGACCTTTTCCTTTTGCAATTCGGCGGCGGTCTTCTTTTTTTCGCACGCCGTGACGCTGAGCACGCCGGCGAGCACGAGGAGGAGTGAGAGCTTTTTCAGCAAAGGGGTGGGAGACAGCATCCGCGCGGGTTATTTCTTGGGGGTGGCCTTCGGGGCGCCAGCGGGCTTGGGAGTGGCGACCGGTTTGGGGGTGGGGGTCGGCATGGGATACTTGCCGGTGGATTGATCCTCAAGCAATTGCGCGCCGCGCCAGAGTCCCTCGGCGGCGATCTTCGGCACGCCCGTGTAGAAGACGGAGATCTTGATGTAATTGTCGATCGCCGACGGGATGCGCCCGTTGTCCTTGTCAATGTCGCCCAGCAGGAGCATCGACTTGGCGCGCAACTCGGCGGACGCCTTCTGGGCCTTGATGACTTCCCGGATGCGCTTGATGGCGTCTTCGTCGTCGTGCTTCTCGTGCGAGGCCACGGCGATGCCGTAATTGACCTCGAGCATCTTCGGCGACCACGGGAAATTCTGCTCGAGCTCGGAGAACATCTTGCCGCCCTTCTCTTTACTCGCGGCATCGCCTTTCGACTGGTAGGCCTTGCCGAGGCCGGCGAGGACAATGGCGCGGGCTTCCTGGGCTTCGCGCGGCGCGGTCTTCGCCTCGCCGGTAATCTTGTAATCGTTGTCCAGCTTCTCGTAAACCTTGATGGCCTCATCGATCTTCTTGTTCTCGATGAGGGCCTGCCCGTACAGATCGAGATCCTCGGGGGCAAACTTGAGATCGGGTTTGTAGGCAGCCGACATTTCCTCGACGGCCTTGGCCTTGTCCTTGTCGTAGGTCAGCGCGGCGAGGGTAAAGAGTACCTTGGCCCGCGTGCCCGGCTTGCCGGAGAACTTCTCCGCGAGGTCCTTAAAGTATTTCTCGATGTCCGCCTCGGTCTTGAGCTTCACCGCCTGCTGGAGCCGCTGCACGTCCATGATCGTGTTCAGCGCCTTGGCGACCTGCTGGCTTTCGGGAAATTCTGTGAGCAACTTTTCCGCCGCCTCGGCACTCTTCTCGACACCCTTCCTCCATTCGACGCGCTTCGCTTCCTCGATCGCCAGGTACGGCCCCTGCGAATCGGCGTAGGTTTTCCAAAGAGTCGCGATCTTCAGCAGGGCCTCGGTGGTCGAGGGATCTTTCGGCCGCTTGGTGACGAACTCTTCGTAGCTTTTGATCGCGTCGGTCCCGCTCTTGGTCGTCGTCGTCTGGATTTGCGCGATGAAGTCGTAGGCCTGGAAGAGCGCGGGGCTGTCCGGGTAGTTCTTGATGAACTCTTTCATCACCGTGAGGCACTCATCGAACTTCTGCTCGGTGAGGAGAATCTTCGCCCGCTCGAAATACGAGTAGGGCGCCGGGTCGCTCTTGGGAAAGTCGGTGGCCACTTTCTTGAAGGTGACGAGCGCCTCCGCGGACTGGTTGGTCCCGGCCTGCGCCTTGCCGAGGGCGAAGAGCGCCGGCGGGGTATACGGGCTCTTCGGGTATTTTGTGAAGAACGCCTGCAACTCCGGAATCGCGCCCTTCGGATCCGTCTCCGAAAGAATCTGCCCGACCTGGAAATGCGCCTGCTCAGCTTGCGGTGTGCCCGGAAATTTGTCGCGCACGTCTTTGAATTGCTTGACCGCCTCGGGCAGCTTGCCCGTCTTGGAAAAGATCGTGCCGAGATAGAACTCCGCGTCGACGGCCAGTTCCTTCGGCGGATTCTTGGCCAGCGTGTCCTTGAGCGCGGCGATCGCGGGGTCGAATTGCCCCAACTCGATCTGCGCCCCCGCCCGGGCCAGCACCATCGCACCGAGCAATTTGCCCTTCGGGTACAACTCGATGCCCTTGCTGAAATACGCGATCGCCTTGTTGGCGTCCTTGTGTTTCTCCGAGAGGAACATCGCCCCCATTGCGAGCGGCAGATTCTCCCCGAGCGGGTCGGCCTTGTAGGTGTTCTCGAAGGCGTCGTATTTCTCCACCGCTTTGTCCACGATATTCTGCGCGGCATAGGTCATGGTCACGAAATAGTCCGCCTGCTTTTTCTCGTTCGGATCGTCGATCACGCCAAGGCTGTCCATCTGCGTATAAAAGACGCGGGTCTCGTCCCAGCGGGCTTCGCTGAAATAGATGACGCCGCTCCGGAGCTTCGCGGTCAGCGTCTGGTCCGGCCCCTGCTCAACTTGCGCCAGTCTTTCCGTCTCCTTGTCGACCAGCCGCTGGAATTTTTGCCGATTCGGAATGTCCCTGGCCGCGAGCGCCTTGGTGCGCAGGTCGGCGAATTGCGCGATGCGCGCTTTCTGCGCGGCGATGATCGCGTCCTTGCTGGCGACCGCGCGGAAGGCCTCGAGTGATTTATCGAAAGTCTCCTGGCGCTTCTGCTTGTCGTCCGGGTTGTCCATGAACCCGGCACGGGCCAGCAAAAGTTCCCCGATCTGAAATTGCGAGTCGTTCATCAGCGCGACGTTTTGCCGCTTGGCGATGATGTCGCGGAACAACTTTTCCGACTCGTCGAACTGCGCATCGGCGGCAGGGTCCGGCGCGCCGGGCTTTTGTTTCGCGTTGCTGCCCACGGCGGCGAGCGTGAGGGCGAGGAGATACTGGCTGTCCTGCACCGTGGGGCTCTGGGCAAACTTGGTCAGGTTGCCCCGCAGCGCGGCGATGGATTCATCGTAGCGGGTGAGTTGAAAGAGCGTGAGCGCCTTGTAGTAGGTGGCCGATTCCGCCTCTTCGCTGTTGGGGTACTTGGCGAGGTAGACGTCAAATCCCTTCACCGCGTCTTCCTGGATCCCTTTGCGCTTGGGGTCCTCGGGTGGCAATTTCGAGGCTTTGGCCGCCAGGACCTGCGGCGTCATGCTCAGCGACAGCTCGACGAGTGGGGCGAATTCCGGGGCCAGGTTCTTGGCGTCGAGCACGCGCTTGAAATCGGCGAGGGCGTCATCATATTCGCCGGCGAGATAATGGTTGCGGCCGCCGTAGAAATTCGCCTCGGGCACGCTGGGCACCTGCGGAAATTTTTTGACCAGCTCGTCGAATTTCGCCGCCGCTTCGCCATACTTGCCCGCGTCCGACATCGCCTGCGCTTCCTGCATCATCTGCACATCCAGCGTCGCCGCGGCGGGCGCTTGCGCTCCCACCGGCCCGGCGCCAAGGATCGAACTGGCAAGGCAGACAAGGGCAGTCGGCGGAAAACGGCGGTCGAAAAGCATAGGGAGGAATGCGAAAGGTGCTGGAACATAACGAAGCGATTTTCCGCTGACTACCCCTTTTCTCGCTAATAAACCCGGAAAGCGCTTTTTTCCTGCCTTGGCAGTTCATCTGGCCGCCTAAACCTATGTCCCAACCGCCCATCCTCGTCACTTTTGCCCTGCCGCAGGAGAGCCGCGACTTCCGGCAGGCTTTGCGACCTGGACGCGATGACCACCTGCGCGTGGAGCATTTTGGCGTTGGCCCAGCCATGGCCGCGGAGCGCATCGGCCGCCTGCTGGCCACGGAAAAACCGCGTCTCCTGATTTGTGCCGGGTTTGCCGGCGGGCTCGATCCGCGCCTGGCGATCGGCGACCTCGTCGTGGCGGAGAACTTTTCCACCCCGGAGGTCCTCGCGCGAGCACGCGCCGGGGCCGTCGGTCAGCCGCGGTGTCGGTTCGGATCCATCATCAGCGGTGAGCTGGCGGTGGAATCGGTCGCCGGCAAAGCGGCGCTCTTCCGGGAAACCAGCGCGCTGGCTGTGGACATGGAAAGCGAAACCGTCGCCGTCGCCTGTCGCGCCGCTGCCGTGCCGCTGCTGGTCGTCCGCACGATCAGCGATCCGGCTGGCACACCGTTGCCCGTGCCCTTTGCCGATTGGTTCGACAAGTCGAGCCAGCAACCGCGAGTCTTCGGGCTATTAAAGTACCTCGCGCTGCATCCCAGCCGCATCGTCCCTTTCACCCATTTCGTCCGCGGCCTCGGCCCCGCGCGGCGGACACTGACGGAGTTCCTGATCGCATTCGTTCATCAAGCTCGCATCCCGACCGAGGGAATTTAGTCTCGCGGTCATGCGCAGACACCCCTGGCTCACGGCGACAATAGTCCTCGTCGCTGTCTGCGCGGTTCTGTTCTTTTGTCTCGAGTGGCGCGCCGAGCAACGGTGGCGGCGCTACGCGGCGGACGCCCGGGGGCACGGGGTGAAGCTGTTGCTCTCCGATTTCGCCCGCCCGGAGATCCCTGATGAGCAAAACTTCGCCGCTCTTCCAATGATGCGGAAGGCTTTCGCCGGTCCCGCGGGAGAAAGCGCATTCACTTTGCCAGATGTAGCAAACTCCGGTGCGGACCACCTTCCCTTTCCAAAAGGGGATCGACCTCCCGTCTTTGGCGACATCACCAAGGCACAAGAGATCGTTTGGAGCGACTGGCAGAAGTATTTCCAAGCTGCGGGTTTTCTCACTGAGTTGTCCGACAATCCACCCGCCGATGTATTGCGCGCGCTGGATCATTACGCGCCGCAATTCCAGGAATGGAGCGAATGGCGGAAACGCCCGCGATGCCGTTTCCCGCTGGATTTCACGAAGGGCATGAACATCCCGTTCTCGCACCTCAGTACGTTCCAGAGGGCGGTGAAGGTCTTTGCCCTGCGCATGCGCGCGCACCTGGCGGTGGGAGATTCGGCGGCAGCTTACGTGGACTTTCAGGACGGACTTCAAACTTATCGCGCTCTGCGGGAGGAACCCGTGCTCATCTCGGGCCTGGTCCGAATCGCCAACTTGCATGTCCTGCTGGCGGGCGTGGGCGATGGCCTGCGGGATCGGACGTGGCAGCTCGCGGAACTGGCGCGGATCGAGACCGACCTCGCCGCGATCCGCGTTTGGGACGACTGGCGCCTCGCTCTGGAGTCGGAACGCGGTTATGTCAATTCCACGATGGAATCGTGGCTGCGGGCCTCGATGCGAGAGCGCGGCAAAATGGTGGCGGAAACTTTCGCCTTCGGCGGACGGAATCCCACCCAGGAGATGGAGTTCCGATTCTGCCCGCGGATGGTGTTTCGCGACAATCAACTGCGCCAGAATCAATACCTCGATGAACTTTTGGCCCGCATCGACACCGCGCACCAAACGATCGACATCGATCGCCCGGCGCCTTCTTCCGCGGAACAGATCACCGACATTTACGAACGCCTGCATTACTTTCTCTTCGCCACCTCCGCCGGCGCTTTTGGCGGAGTCGAGCAGCGCTATGTGCAGTTGCAAACGCTGCTCGATGAAGCGCGGCTGGCGTGTGCCCTCGAACGCTTCCGCGCCAGTCGCGGAACCTACCCCGAGAGACTGGCGGACTTGGCCCCGGAATACATCGCGACCATCCCGACCGACATCTACGCCCGTGCGCCGTATCGCTACCAACGGCTGGGCGAAACCAGCTTCCGGCTCTATTCCGTCGGCCAAAACCGGACGGACGACGGAGGTCAATTGGTGCCCGGTGTGCAGGAGCGAAAGCAACTCGATGCCCTCTGGATCTATGCGCCTCCGGCGCCCGCGACTCCGCCCTGACTCCGCGCCACCCAGTCGCGGTCCCGCTTCACCGCCCCTCTGCGGTTGACAGGCCCGCGCGCTGTCGCGGATGTTGCGCGCCCGCACTTCGATGAAACGCATCCTCTCCGGCATCAAGCCCACCGGCAAACCACACATCGGGAATTATTTTGGCATGCTGCGTCCCGCCATCGAGTGGCAGGACAAGGGCGAAGCATTTTATTTCATCGCCGACTATCACGCGTTAACAACCGTTTTCGATCCGGCGAAGCTCCGCGAGTACTCGCGTGGCGTGGCGCTGGATTTTCTGGCCTGCGGGCTGGACCCGGCGAAGGCGGTGCTCTTCCGCCAGAGCGATGTGCCAGCGCATACGGAACTGGCGTGGCTGCTCACTTGTCAGACGCCGATGCCGATGCTGGAGAATTCGCACGCTTACAAGGATTACCTCGCGCGGGAAAAGACGCCGTCGCACGGAATCTTCGCGTATCCCGTGCTCATGGCGGCGGACATCCTGATTTACGACTCGGACATCGTGCCGGTAGGCAAAGACCAGAAGCAACACGTGGAGATCACGCGCGATATCGCGGTGCGCATGAATAATCTCTACGGCCCGATCTTCAAGATACCCGAACCAAGCATCGTTCCCGCAGTGGCGACGATTCCCGGCCTCGACGGACAGAAGATGAGCAAGAGCTACGACAACACCATCGAGCTCTTCCTCGAGGAGAAGGCGCTGAAGAAAAAGATCATGGGCATCGTCACCGATTCGACCCCGGTCGAGGCGCCGAAAGACCCGACATCTTCCTCCATCGTAGCACTTTATCGGTTTTTCGCGCCCGAGACGGACGTCGAAAAGATGGAGGCAGATTTCCGCGCCGGCGGTGTGGGCTACGGCGATTTCAAGAAGCGTCTTTTTGGTGCGATTTGGGATTATTTTGGTCCGATGCGCTTGCGGCGCGCGGAACTGGCGGCGGATTTGGGCTACGTGGACTCCGTGCTCAAGGCCGGCGCGGAGAGGGCGTCATCGACCGCCAATCAAGTAATGGAGCGGGTTCGCAAGGCAGTAGGGCTCCGGGATTGACCCGACCATGTAGCGCGCAACGCTACTGAATTCTCTTAAAAATCGCGGCGATGGAGATTCTTAAAAAAGGCGGAAATGCCAAAATCTTGCTGTTGCACGGCCCAATATTCCGTTTACCATTCCCCCCTCTTTGCTCTCCGGATTGTTTCGGCTTCGGGCAAATGAGGTCAGTAATTGTTTGTATATGAGCTACCAGAATCCAGGGGGGGAGAGAATGGGATCCGATCCGATTGCATCCGAAAAAGTTGCCATCGAGCGGAAGATCTTTTTCCTCGACCTCAAAGAAAATCAGCGCGGTCGGTTTTTGAAGATCACCGAAGATGTGGGCGGACGTCGTGATACCATCATGCTTCCAGCGCCGGCATTTAAGGACTTCCTCGAAGCCCTGCAGCGCCTGGTCGAATTCGAGGCCAAGCTTTAATCGGCTAGGTTCCCAGATCGACCCTTCCTCCTCGGTGCCCGTGTGATCCCGTGTGATCGTTAGCGGGCGCTCTTGAGGTATGAACTTGAGCCGCTTCTGCGACGGGGCGGCTCTTGTCGTCTCGCAGAAAGTGGATGGCCGCACTCGTATTCAGCGGGCGATTCAAGGTGGACGGCTGTCCACCATCCGCTACGCACTGGCCGCACCTCACGCTGCCCGCAAGTCCGCGAAGAAGAGGCGCCCGGCGCTCGTCTGTAAAGCGCTGGCGACCACCACCGGCACCGTCTTGCCGATCTGCCCTCGCGCGTGGTTCACCACGATCATCGTGCCATCGGGCAGATAGCCCACGGCTTGGTGCGAGTCCCGGCCTTCTTTCACGAGGGCCAGATCGACCTCGTCGCCCGCCGCGAGCTGCGGCTTGAGGGCCTGGGTGAGGTCGTGGAGATTGAGCACGGAAACATTTTGTAGCCGGGCGATGGAGCACAGGCCGGAATCATTGGTCAGCAGCCGGGCATCGAGCATCTTGGCGACCTGGATGAGCTTCGTGTCCACTGGGGTGTGGGAATCGTCCTCGGTCTCATGAATGGTCACGCTCAGGTTGGGGTCGAGCTGCATGCGTTGCAACCGCTCGAGAGCCAGGCGCCCCCGCTCGCGCTTCTGCTGATCGTGGGAATCCGCGAGGCGTTGCAATTCATCGAGCACGAAACGCGGCACCACCAGGGAACTGCTCAAAAAACCGGTCACGCAAAGCGCCGGAATGCGACCGTCGATAATCACGTTCGAGTCGATGAGCAGGGGCGCGTCGTGCACCGTCGCCTGCCGGAAACGCACGTACGGGATGATGATGGCAAACTCATCGCGATTACTACGGATGGCCAACATCATGCCCACATAGCTGAACGTAGCGTAAACGAATAGGGAGCAAACCCACTGCGTCTGTACCGGCGCAAGATCGAGAATCCGGGAACTGAGCAGCAGCTTGGAGAAGAGAAAGCCGATGAGCAGACCCAGCGTGGCCGAGGAGAAGACACGGAGCGAAATGCCATGCAGCAGGCGGTCGGCGAGCACCACCCCCAGCCCGAAAACCGCGCCAGCCAGAGTGCCCGCCACCGGTGAGCCCAGCAGAGGCTCGCCAATCATCGACCCCACACAGGTGGCAAAGGCAATAAACAGCGCGCGAAGTAGATTGATGGTCAGGACAGGAGTCATCGTAATGGAAATGACCTCTTAGAGAGCATTCGGCGAACCACTCCGCCGAAAGAATGGACTCTGGGCTACCGGCGTTTAGGGCGAGGAGTCGGGACGGCTGCCGGCTCTTCCGCCGGGAGAGGGCGATCCTTGTAAAAGAGCACCCCGGAACGTCGCATATTGCCGATCAAGGCCTTGAGATTATCGGCCGTCTGTTTGTCCGCCAGCAGCAGTCCGAGAGTGCCCTCGCCGGAGTTGGCTTTGTTCAGCAGCGAGCGCGCCGAGTCCGCCACCTTGCGGAAATCGCCGATCCCCAGGCGCAATTCGCCCGCCGCTCCGTCCACGGTCTTCAGCGTCACCTTGGCCGAATCCACCGCTTCCTGGGTCTTGATCACCATCAGATCCAAATCTTTCGAAGCCTTGGAGAAGTTCTCGGTGGCGGATTTCAGGTTGACCAGCGTGTCCTCCAGGTTGTCGAGGTTCTTCTTGTTCAACAACTCCTGGTTGATACTCGCGGTCGCGGTTTTGATTTCATCCAACTCCGCGCTGAGCTTGCGGAGGATCTCGGTGTTCAGGGTGTCCATCATCTGGCTGCCCTTGCTGGTCAGTTCATCGAGACCACCGGTGCGCTGGCCGGTGATGAGTTCATTGGGCTGGGCCATGTCCTTGGGGTCGAAGTCCGGGGGCACCACCACGTCCACGTAGGAGTCGCCGAGCATGCCATTGCTGCGAATCTGAAAGGTCGCCTTGCGCGGAATGTGCACCGAATCCCGAATGCTCAGCTCGACTTCGACTTCGTAGATCTCGCCGGTCAATGCCGGAGCTTTGGTGGTGACACCGATCCGGGCGCCGGAAAGCAGCACATCGGAGCCCTTGACCAGCCCGCTGGCATTGGGGAAACGCACGCGGATGGGGTAGAACTTCTCCAGCCCCTGGCCAGCGCGGCCGAAGGTCACGACCAGGGCCGCGATCACCCCGAAGCCGGCCAGCAGGAACAGGCCGACGAAGAATTCCACACCTTTGCGCTCTGTACTCATGAAGAAATGGAGCTAGGCGGAATCGCCGGAATGGCCCTCGATGAAGTTGACGATACTCTCGTCCCGCGAAGCCCGCAGGTCCGCCGGCAGGCCGTGAAAATAGATGCGGCCCTCGTGTAGAAAAGCGATGCGGTCGGCGGTATGAAACGCAGTCTTCATGTCGTGAGTGACCACCACGGAAGTCACCGCCAGCCGCTTTTGCAAGCGACGAATCAGGTGGTTGATCGAGTCCGAGGCGATGGGATCGAGCCCGGTCGTCGGCTCATCGTACAACAGGCAGGCCGGCCGCGAGACGATGGTACGCGCCAGGCCCACCCGTTTGCGCATGCCGCCACTTAGGTCCTCGGGCATCTTGTTTTGTTCGCCCGCGAGATCCACCATATCCAGGGCCTCGGCCACCCGGTCGCGAATTTCCAGCGGGTTCTTCAAGCCCGACTCGCGCAGGGGAAAGGCGATGTTTTCCTCCACGTTCATCGAGTCGAAGAGGGCGGCGCTCTGAAACAGCATGCCTAGCTTTTTGCGCAGGTTGCCGAGCTTCCGTTCCGGGAGGGGCGTGATGTCTTCGCCTTCCACCAGCACTTCGCCGGAGGTCGGTTTCAGGAGCCCGATGAAATGCTTGAGCAGCACGCTCTTGCCGCAGCCGGAACGGCCCATGATCACGCACGTCTCGCCGCGGGTAATCTCGAGATCGACTCCGCGGAGCACTTCTTTGGTGCCCAGCGTTTTCCGGAGTTGGCGCACGGAAATCATTCTCAGACGCCTCCCGGGAAGATGATGTTGAGCGCGAAGCTGAGGAAGAAATTCAGGATCAGGACGGACAACGACCCGATGACCACCGCTTCCGTCGGGGCGCGTCCCACGCCGACCGCGCCATTTTTGGTGTTCAAGCCCTGATGGCAGGCGATGAAGACGATGACGATCCCGAAGACAAATCCCTTGGTCAGCGCCATCTTGAGGTCACGCGAGCCGACGTAGCGGAGGGTATTCTGGATATGGTACGGCCCGGAAATATCCAGGAGGTGCACCCCCACCAGGTAACTCGATATGATGGAGACCGCGCAGCATTCCGCCACGAGCAGGGGCATGGAAAGGAGCATGGCCAGCACGCGCGGCACGACGAGGTAATCGGTGGGATGCACGCCGAGCGCCCGCAAGGCATCGATCTGCTCGGTCACTTTCATTGTACCAATTTCCGCGGCAATGGCCGCACCGACGCGGCCGGAAACCATCAGCGCCGTGAGCACCGGCCCCAGCTCGCGGAACATCGCCACCGCCACCACCGAGCCCACGGCCGACTTCATGCCCAGCCGCGAGAATTGAAAATACGTCTGCGCCGTGAGCACGGCACCGGTGAAGGCGCCGGTAACGAGCACCACCATCTGCGAGCGCCAGCCGACCTCCACGATCTGGCGCATGAGCAGCCGCCAGCGAATCGGCGCGACCACAATGGACACGCAAGTTTCGTAGGCGAGCGCGGCCAGCTCGCCGAGGTATTGCAGTAGCGACAGCGCGGTGCGCCCGAGCGTGGTAAGCATTGGGGAGCCGCGACGCTAAGCGCCGGGGAGCATCTTGTCTACTGCGAGTGCCGGGTGCGTCGTTCTTAGTCCGCAGTGCGCAGTGCTCCTTCAGCACGTCGCGAAATCCCTACGGAAAATTAATTACAGAAAACTCCCTCCCGTTCAGGAGGGCAAGTGCAGCGGCTGCGTCTTGCTCTTCGGGTTCAACTCCTCCGGCACTGCGCCAACCACGCGCGGATCGAGCCCGATCTTGCGGAAAATAGCGCGGATCTCCTGGATGCGCAGCGCGGGCTCATCGAAATCCAAATAGACGATGTCGTGGTTGCTATCGACCTTGTAATGAAGCCCCGGCACGGCTTCGAGTTCATGATCCAGCTCGAGAATCTTCTCCAGATTTCGAACTCCGGCGGCGTAGATTTCGATTTCGATCATAGCTTTACTTTGTCAACACACGGGATGCTAAAGCCACTCTAGATAACGTCGCAACGACTATTTTCCAAAGTGTTGAAAAAACTTGCTTTGCGCTACACGGGGGCTTCGAGGGACTACGTAGACTCCGAGGGTCAACCAAGGCCGCGGCGAAGGGCGGTTAGTTCACTTCTTCAACGCCGCCCAAGGCGGGATTCTTTCACCCTTCGAGGCTCCCGGCGCTTTTCAAGCGAAGATGGCGGCGCGTTCCTGCGAGGAAAGCTCGCGCCACGTCCCCGGCGCCAGCGAGCCCAACTCGAAGTGGCCGATCTTCACGCGCACCAAGCGCAGCGTGGGATGCCCAATGGCGGCCGTCATGCGCCGGACCTGGTGATTCTTGCCTTCGATCAATTCCAGCGCGATCCACGCCTCGGGGACATTCTTGCGAAAGCGAATCGGCGGTACCCGCGGTGGCATATCCGGCTGCGGATCGAGCAGCCACGCGCGACAGGGCAGCGTCTGGCGTCCGCCGATCACCACGCCACGCTCCATCTGCGCCAGCGCCTCGCGCGGCGGCACGCGCTCGACTTGCGCCCAGTATGTCCGGTGATGCCCGCGCGTGGGATGCAGCAGGCGCGCGTTCAAGGCCGCTTCGTCGCTCAACAGCAACAGCCCTTCGCTGTCCGCATCGAGACGCCCGAGCGGATAGACGCCCTTGGGAAACTTGAAATCCGCCAGCGGCCGATGCGGCGATCCATCGGGCGTAAATTGGGAGAGCACTCCGTAGGGTTTGTGAAAAGCGAGCAGCACGTTGAGGCGAGCATTTCGGAACGGCGGAGAAAAAGCGAATCGAGGATCCGCTCCCACCGTTGAATCCGTCACCCCCTTCTTTTCGTAAGAATCTGCGCTACCCTTCCGTATTACTGGCAATGCCTGACACCGACCCCGCCCTTTCCCGTCCGCCCCGGCGCGCGTTGCGCCGCCTCTGGATTTTCTTCGCCATCCTAATGGGTATCGGCTTCGTCGCCGTCAATGGCGCCGCCTATCTCGCCGCGCGCACCATGACGCATTACGTGCCGAATGCCGAGCGCCCGCACATTCACGTGCCCATGACGGCGTGGGACAAGACGCGTCTCTTCCTCGGCACGCTCTCGCTGCCGCGGCCGGTGAATCATCTCACGCCCGCCGATCGCAGGCTCGCGTTCGAGACGCTGCACTTTCGCGGTTCGCACGGCTTGCAGCTCGAGGCCTGGCGCATCCCCGGGCAGGAGGGCCAGCCGGTCGCGCTGCTCTTCCCCGGCTACTGCGGCAGCAAGGATTCGCTCCTCGGCTACGCGCGGGAATTTCATCAGCTCGGCTATGAAACCTGGCTCGTCGATTTCCATGGCGTCGGCGGCTCGCAAGGTCACACGACCACGATCGGTTGGGATGAAGCGGACGACGTGGCCGCCGCCTGTCGTGAGGCCGCGCGTATGCGGCCCTGCGCGCCGCAGGTGCTTTTCGGCACTTCGCTCGGTGCCGCCGCGATCCTGCGCGCGGAACATCTCCATACCGTTCAGCCTGCCGCGCTCGTCCTGGAGTGTCCCTACGATCGGCTCGTCACCACCGTAGGCAAGCGCTTCAGCGCGTTCGGTATTCCGGCTTTTCCCCTCGCAAACCTGCTCACCTTTTGGGGCGGCGCGCAACTGGGGTTCGACGGGTTCGCGATGAATCCCGTGGAATACGCGCGCGACGTGCGTTGTCCCACACTGCTCCTCGAGGGCGACCGCGACGTCCGGGTCGGCCTGCCGAACGCGCGCGCCATTGCCGAGGCCCTCGGCACGCACGGCACCTTTGAGTTGTTCAAGGGGCAGGCGCACGCCTTCTACCTGAGCCGTGCGCCGGAACAGTGGCGCCATTCGGTGCAAGGTTTCCTCGCGGCGAATCTCCCGGCGTTGAGGTGAGGGAGTGCTTAGTTCCTCGTTCTTAGTTCTTAGTATTCGCTCTGGAAGACTGAGCACTAAGCACTAAGAACTTCTCCCTACTTCTTCGCCATCAACTTCGCCAATTCCGCCTGCTCCGTCTTGGCGAGTTGCAGGGCGGTTTGATACTTCGCGGCGTCCACGTTGAAGGCGGCCACCCCGGCATCGTCGCCTTTGCGCAAATAGCCGCGTTCGTGCTTCAAATTGTCGTACCATTCGGCCAGCCGCTCGAATTCCTTGCGGTTCGCTTCGATCCGTTCCGCCGGGCTCAGCACCTTCGGTGCTGGGGACATGGTGGAAGCAGAGGCTGCGACGGCCTTCGACGGAGTGGCGGCCGGCGCACCAGCGGCCGGTGGCGCCGGAGTAGCCGCTGGCACTGGAGCGGGTTGACCCACCGCCGCCACGACTTGGGCGGGCACAGGAAGGTGAAATTGGGTGTCGCCCGCGGCGGCGATTGGGCCCCCGGTTTTCCCGAATTCCGTCAGCGCATGCACCGAGTCGGCATTGCCGCCGTTCACAAAAAACAGGACCAGCAACAGCATGGCCCCCCGCCGCCAGTGGCGCGTGGGGTGGGCTATTTCACGATGTTTCATCCGGAAAAAGAACGGCCCAAAAGGCACGAGAAGCACCGCCAATCCCCAAGGCGGGCTCACGCCGAATGCTGCTTTGACGAGCAGGAGGCGTCCGACCAGAGAGCAGGCCAGGAAGGCAAGGAGGAAGGCAATGGCGGGTATGGCTGGCATGTCGCCTCTCTGATTTAGCATTAAGAGTACCCGTGAGGCCCGGCCAATCGTGTAATTGCGGAGAGTGCGCCGTTCCCTCTGGTCCCGGCTCGCAGTGAATTCCTCCGTCTTGCATTCACTCACGGCCGGCGAAATGATTCCCGCCGCTCCCCATGTTCACCCGTCTCCTCCCCGCTTTCGTCCTGTTCGTCGCCGGCCTCGCCATCCTGCGCGCGGCCGACACCACTCCAGTGAAAATCGCCGTCATCGGCGACTCCACCGTCTGCGAATATCCGGCCGACAGCCCGAACCGCGGCTGGGGGCACTACATTGGCGAATCCTTCCGCGAAAACGTGCAGATCGTGAACCTCGCCGCCAGCGGGCGCAGCACGAAGACGTTCATCGGCGAAGGCCGCTGGACGAAGACGCTGGCCGAAAAGCCACAATTCATCCTCATCCAATTTGGCCACAACGATTCGCACGCCAAGGATCACCCGGAGGCGACCGACGCAGCGACCGATTACCGCGAGTACCTCCGGCGCTACGTCACCGAGGCGCGCGCCGCGGGCGCGGTGCCGGTCTTCATCACGCCGATGCAGCGCCGCAATTACCAACCCGACGGGACGCTGCAGGACATTCTCCTGCCCTACGCGGACGCGATGAAAGCGATCGGCGCGGAGCTTCACGTCCCCGTCGTCGACCTGCACGCGATGAGCGGCGAGCTGTATCTCCAGCTCGGTCCGGAAAAGAGCCTGGAGCTCGCGAACAAGCCCGGCGATGCCACGCACTTCGGTGAAAAAGGCGCCCGCGCCATGGCGGAACTGGTGATGAGCAAACTGCCCGGCGCGGTGCCGGAATTGAAGCCGCTGTTGAAGGCTCCGGGATCCACTGCGAAGTAGAAAGCGGTTTCGCAAAAGATGCGATTCCCTCGCGGTGTCATCCTTGTATATCGCCCAACGCGACGAATCGTGATGATTTGC